>JABIRQ010000054.1 GCA_018699755.1 Rhodospirillaceae bacterium
AGTAGTACTATGTACATGTACCGTACTTTTGTGACCCTATATAGGGTCACCAGTACAAGTGTACAGTGTTCGTATAGATCCACTGCGACCTCGGCCGCTTTGCCCAGATCAACTTGATTAGCTCCGCTTTTAAGCGGAACTTTCTCAAGTATAGATCTACAGCTTTTAAAACGGAAATTCCTCCTTGCACTGTCATCTTCAATCGAGTTCCCAGGAGATCTCGTACTGTACCTTTTAAAAATATCGGAAACTCACTCGACTCACTCGAGAGTGACTCAGTCGACTCAGCAGGATGCAGCCTGTCCCGCGCGAGGCCGAACTCCTCCGAGACGGCACCCGCGACGACGGACAATTCATGCGGTCCCAGGCCGAGGCTGGCCAGCGGCTCGTCGACATCGATCATGTCAGGGTCGAGGCCCACCGCCTTCGCGATCAGCTCCTGCACCCGGCCAAGCGAAACCGAGACCTCGGTCGAAGTCGGCGGCACCCCCTCGGTCAGGGCGTCCCGCAGATTGGCGGCGGTCCGCTTCAACGCCGCCGGCGTGCGGGCCGACAGCGGCACCACGACCGGGATGTCGGGCGCGACATCGGCGGGACGCCCGGGCGCTTCCTCCAGGACCAGATGCACATTCGTGCCGCTGAAACCAAAGGAACTCAACGCCGCGCGGCGCGGACCGCCGCCTTCCCATGGCCGCGCGGCTTCGGCGACCGCGAAGGGCGTCTCGGCGAAATCGATATGGGGGTTGGTCCGAGCGGCATGAAGGGTCGGGGGAATCTCGCGATGCTCCAGGGCCTTGAGCAATTTGGCCAGCCCGGCGATTCCGGCGGCGGCAGAGGCATGACCGATATTCGATTTCACCGAACCGATCGCGCAGAAGCCCCGGCGCGTCGTGTGCCGCCCGAAGGCCTCGGCCAAGGCCGCGATCTCGACCGGATCGCCCAGGGGCGTGCCCGTGCCATGGGCCTCGACCAGGGAGATGCTTTCCGGCGAAATGCCGGCGCGGTCGTAGACGGCCAGTTCGAGCGCCGTCTGGGCGTCAGCATTGGGCGCGGTGATGCCGTTGGACTTGCCGTCCTGATTGACCTCCGATGCCAGGATGACGCCCCGGATCGGATCGCCGTCGCGCAGCGCGTCATCGAGCCGCTTGAGAACGACGACGGCCACCGCCTCGCCCGGCACCATGCCGTCCGCCCCGTCGCCGAAAGCCTGGCACCGGCCGCTGGGCGAGAGCATGCCGGCCTTGCTCATCATCAGGTAGGGCCGTTCGCTGAGATAGAGGTTGACGCCGCCCGCCAACATCACATCCGCCCCGCCGTCGATCAGAGCGCGCGCCGCGAGATGCACCGCGACGAGCGAGGACGAGCAGGCCGTGTCCACCGCCAGGGTCGGGCCTCGCAGGTCGAGCAGATAGGCGACCCGGGCCGGCAGCATCGAGATGGCGTTGCCGATCATCACCTGGCCCATGCGGTCGGCGAGTTCAGGGCCGTTCACAAGTTCGAGATATTCGTTGCCCTGCTGGCCCACGAAGACGCCGCAACGGGCGCCGGAGAGGCGCGAGGGCGGCAGGGCGGCATCCTCCAGCGCATGCCAGCAGGCCTGAAGAAACAGGCGCTGCTGCGGATCCATGACCTCGGCCTCGGCCGGCGAGAGGTTGAAGAACAGCGGATCGAAGCGATAGGGATCGGCCAGGAAGCCGCCCCATTTGCAGGCCGTCTTACCGTCCAATCCCGGCGCCGGATCGTAGAAGCGGCCGACATCCCATCGCTCGCCGGGCACCTCGCGGATGCTGTCGACCCCGGCGCGGATGTTGCGCCAGAAGGCTTCCGGACTTTCCGCGCCGGGGAACTGCCCGGCGAGGCCGATCACCGCGACCGCCTGATCCCGGCCCGAACGCAGCACGGCCCGCGTCTGCGCCGAACCGGAAACCACGCCCGTCGTCGGTCCCGTCATCGGCGCGGCTTTCGCGACAAGCGCCGCCAGGGCGCGGACCGTGGTGCCGCGATAGAGATCGCTGACCGCCAGGGCGGTGCCGAAACGTGCATTGATCTCTTCCAGCAGGCGGACGCCCTGGATCGACCCGACCCCCAACTCGGCCAACGGCCGGTCGAGATCGATATCCGCCTCGTCCAGTTCCAGCACCCGGCACAGCAATAGAGCGATCTCGGAGGCCGCCGCCTCGCCATTGCCGCCTAGCGCCGCAGCTGGCTGGCCATCCGCTGCGGCCGCTCCGACTCCCGGCGTGGCAAATCCTGCGCGCTCGAATGCCGCCGCGGGGGCCAAAGGCAAGGGCCGCAGGTCATAGGCCTGGCCCGGAAGATTGATCCGGCGCGCCGGTGCATCGCCGCGCAGGCCGACCCAATCCACCGCCTCGCCCTGTCGAAAGGCCCGCAAGGCGGAACCAAGTGCGGGTTCGCCCGAGGTCTCGGCGGGCAAAGGCGCGCCATCCCCGACGGCGCGCAGAATCGCGACGGTCTCTTCCACGGAGTCCGCGACAAAACCCAGGCGCGCGGCCAGGCTGTCGCGACCGGTCTGCAGGCTATGGGCGATATCGCCGAGTGCGAGCTCCGGATGGGACGCCAGATGATCGGCCAGGCGGGCGGCCTGGGCGCGCAGGGCGCGGGGCGTGCGCCCCGAAAGCACGATCGCCTCGGGCCGGGTCGAAGCCGCCGCCGGCGGCCGCCGATCCCCCGCGAATTCCTCGACGATCAGGTGGGCGCTGGTGCCGCCCAACCCATAGGCATGAACCCCGGCCCTGCGCCGCTCGCCCGCCGCCGCCGGCCAGTCCTCCATGGCATGCACGATTCGGCAGGCGGAGCCCTCGCGCGCCAGATCCTCGGGCGTGCCGCCGGCGATCGTTCCCGGCACCTGGCCGTGGCGCAGCATCTGCACCGTCTTGATGAGTTGGGAAATTCCACCCGCCGCCTCCAGAAACCCGATCAGCGGCTTCAGCGAGCCGATCCGGCAGGCGCCCGGGGCCGCGCCCTCCAGTGCGCCCTGGAAGGCCGCAAGCTCAACCAGATCGCCCTGCCCGCCCGCGCCATGGCTTTCGATATAGCCGAGATCGGCGGGCGCGATTCCCGCATCGGTGCAGGCGGCACGGATCAGATCCTGCTGGGCGCCCACCTCGGGCATGGTGACGGTGCCCGAGCCCACGCCGTGATGATTGACCGCACTGCCGCACAGCACGGCCAGAATCGGATCGCCGTCGCGCTCCGCATCGGCCAGACGCTTCAACACGACGACCCCGACGCCTTCGCCCATCACCTGGCCGCTCGGCGCGGCGTCGAAAGCGCGGCAGGCTCCGTCCTCGGACAGCAGACCGAGGCGTGCCAGCCCCGCGAGGCGCCAGGGCGACAGGATCACGTTCACCCCGCCGGCCAGGGCGAAATCGCATTCGCCGCCGCGCAACGCCCGCATGGCTCGATGGACCGCCACGAGGCCCGACGAACAGGCGGTGTCGACCACCTCGCTCGGCCCCCGCAATCCGAGAGCGAAGGATACCCGGTTGGCGATCAGGGAATGGGCCGTGCCCGTGACGTCGTCCGCCTCGCCCGCCGCGCCATTGGCGGCGGCCAGGGTCGTGGCCACGACGAAATCCGTGTTGTACATCGCCGCGAAGACCCCGCCGTGCGACCCCTTCAGGCTTTCCGGCGCGAGTCCGGCATGTTCGACGGCTCGCCAGCTTTCCATCAGGAACAAGCGCTGATGGGGATCCATGCCCCGCGCTTCCCGGGGCGAGATCTGGAAGAACAGCGGATCGAAGAGTTCGGCATCGTCGATGAAGCCGCAGCGGCGCGACGCGGCATCCCCCGGCCAGCGGCCCGGCGGCGGGTCGCGGAACTGCGCTTCGCCCCGGCACAGGGTCTGCCAGAAGGCGTCGATATCCGGCGAGTCGGGGAACCGGCCGCTCATCCCGATCACGGCGATCGCATCGCCGCCTTGTCCAGGGCTCCGCCTTGCGGGCGCGGACGCCGCCTGCGTTGCCGCGGCCCGGCGCGCCGGGCCGCGCGGCGAAACCCTTTCGGCGAGTTCGGCAAGCCAGGGCAGGCTTTCCTCGATCTCCGCGCTGGACGGGCCGAAATCGAGCAGACAGGCGATTTCGTCCACCCCAGCGCAACGCGCCCGCTCGGCCACGCCCTTCGCCTCCTCGACCCCGCCGAACAACCCGTCGCGGAAATAGCGTTCGGCCGCGAAATCGACGAGGGCCTTTGTGTCCTGAATGGCCTTGGTCTGTTCGCCGGTCATCGCACCCTTGTGCCCGCCCAGTCCCTGCTCGACATAGGCGGCCAGCGGCGCGCGGGCGATGGCCTCCGAGCGCGCCATGTCCCGATGGACGAAGGTGTGCAGGGCCAGGCTGACCCGGCCTGCCGCCGGATCGAAGCCCGCCTCTCGTCGCGCTTCGCGGTACAACGCAATCTTTGCCGCCAGTTCCTCATAGGTGATGCCCATCAGCATGGTCAGCACGTTGAGGCCGCGCCGCCCTGCCTCGACGAAGGAGGCATCTTCCCGCGTGACCGTCAGCCAGCAGTTCAGACTCGGCTGCACCGGCCGGGGCAGCGGCAGAAGTTCGACATTCTCGCCCTTGCCGTTGGTGTAGCCGATCGCCTCGCCGGACCAGAGCCGCTGCACCTCGTCTATCCGTTCGAGCCAGATCGCGCGCCGGTCCGCAAAGGTCGTGGGGCTGGTGACGAAATCGTTGGGGTTCCAGCCGCTGGCGAATCCGAGATCGACTCGGCCGCCCGAAAGGTTGTCGATCATCGCCCATTGCTCGACCACCTCGAGCGGATGGTGCAGGGGCAGGACCACCGAACCGGCGCGAATGCGGATCGAAGTCGTCGATTGCGCGAGGGCCGCGCCGAGAATGGCGGGCGAGGCATAGGCCCCGCCAAAGGAATGGAAATGCCGCTCCGGCACCCAGATCGCTTCGAAGCCGTGTTCGTCGCCGAAACGCGCCAATCGATGAGCCAGGGCGTATTGCTCCGCCGCACTGCGCCCCGATGCATCGGAGAAGAGCAGAAGGCTGAAGGACAGGCTGCCACCCGGCGTCGCGGCGACCTTCGGACTCGGCACGGTCCTGCCGCCGAGCACGGCCTCGACGGCGTGGCGCGCGTCGTCGTCGCGCTTCATCGCGGCCTTCAGCAGGCGTTGCTTCTCGGCGCGGGTCATGGCGGGCCGTTCGCTCACTGCGCGGCCTCCATCACGCCGGGCCACAGAACGGCCGCCAGATCGCGCGCCGTCGGATGGTCGAGCAGCATGCGCGGCGTTACCGCCTCGCCCGTTTCCTCTTCCAGCCGTTGGGCCACCCGCAGGGCCGCGATCGAATCCAGGCCGACATCGCGGAAGGGCGTGTCCGGCCCGAATTCTCCAGCCTCCAGTTCCAGCACCTCGGCCAGGATGGCGCAGATCGAAGCCATGCCGTCATCGGCCCCGCCCGCTTCCGCCGCAACCGGCGCTTGCGGCTGGTATGCGGCCAGCAAACGATCCAGGTCCTGGTCGCTCAAGCTGTCCAGATCCGGATCGGTTTCGTCATTAAGTGCGACGGCCGGGCCAGGCGGAACGGAGAGAAGGCCGGACAAGGATGCCTCCAGACGCGCGCCGAGAACCGGCGCGGCGACGAAGGCCCCCGACAGCCCTTCACTCAGGGCGCCGGCGAACAGGGTCACGCCGGTCTCGCTGTCGCAGAAATCCAGCCCGACCGCGCCGAGTCCGTCGCGCACCATGCGTTCGATCGATTCGTCGAACCGCGTGTGCATGCCGGTGTCGCCCCAGCCAACCCATTGCAGGGACAGCCATTGCGTCGCCCCGCCGCCGGCAGCGCGCTGGGTCGCGAGGGCGTCCATATAGCCATTGGCCAGGGCGTAGTCGCTCATCCCCGCGGCCATGCGCGGCACGGCCGAAGCGATGGAGGAGCACAGCAGGACAAAGCCCGGGCTGTCCCCCGCCAGGGTGTCGAGCAAGGTATCCAGCCCCTCGACCTTCGGCTCGGCCACCGCGGCGAAGTCATCGGTCAGCTTGTCGAGGAAGCGCGGACGTTCGCCGCCGATCAACCCGGCGGCGTGGATCACCCCCGCAATCGGCCCCAGGGAGGTGCGCACGCGCGCCAGGAACGCCGCGAGAGCATCCCCGTCGGTCAGCGCGCCGCCATGCAGCGCGATCTTCACCCCGGCATCGCGCAGGGCCGCGAGGGGCGCAAGCTTGGCACGCAGGGCCGGATCGCCTCTCTCGTCGGCCAGCAGTCCGACCCATTCGCTTTCCGGCGGCAGCACCGTACGGCCGATCAGCGCCAGGCGCCGGACGCCCGCCGCCACCAGCGCCTGGGCCAAGGCCAAGCCGATGCCGCGCGTGCCACCCGTCACGACATAGGTCCCGTCCGGGACGACGAAAGGCGCCAAGCCCTCGGACGGAGCGAGCAGCGAGGCCCTCAGTCCCGGCCGCAACCGTTCGCCGTCGCGATAGCGGATTTCCGAATCGGGTTCGGCGGTCCGCGCGGCTTCGCCCACCAGAAGTTCGCGCCAGGCTTCGATATTCTCCGGCGCCGTATCCGCGTCGACCGTTCGCGCGACAAGACCCGGATGCTCCGCCGGCAACATGCGCATGAGCGCCGCCATCGCCGCCCCGCGCAACGACGGGGGCTCCGCCCCTTCGCCCAACCCGTGGGTGGCATGGAAGAGACGCAACCCATCGGGACGGTCGCGCAGCAGGGTCTGGAGGAAGGCGATACGACCGAGGGGCAGACGGTCGCGGTCGCTTGGCGGTCCACCGAGATCAGAGAGGTCGAAAACGAAAAGCTCGCCCGTCTCGCTCCGAAGAGCGCGGGCCGCCGCCACGCCGTCCGCCCAGGACTCCGGTGCGGCAAGCACCGTACAGGCGCCCAATGCATCCGCGAGCCCACGCGAGTCTTCGCCCGCCAGAATGACGGTCGGGGCATCGGGCCAAGCGGCCGCTCCGGCCGGGCTTCTGGGCGCTACTGTCCAAGTCTTGCGCAACACG
>JABIRQ010000461.1 GCA_018699755.1 Rhodospirillaceae bacterium
CGGGTCGCGCGTTCGCCCCTCTGCGACGGCAAGCGCTTCGCCACCAATGTCGAAGCGCTCTACCGCGCCGCCTGGCGCAGCTGGTGCGCCGAAACCCTGCGCATCCGCGAAGCCGAAGCCATCTGCCCGCCGGAGAATCCCTCATGACCGCACTCACCCTCCACGCCGCGCCGACAACCCTGGAGATCGGGACCGACGCGCCGGACCCTGCCGATACGCCGGACGCCTTTTCGGCCTGGCTGATCGATCATGCCGGACCGCACAGCCTCGAAGCGGTGCGCATTGCCGGACGAGTGCGTGCCGCCTCCATTCTGCGCAGCTTGAGCCTGCTCCGGCCGGCTCTTGCCGAGGGTGCCGAGGTCGAAGTCGACGACGCCCATTTCACCAGCGTCTACGAAGGCGTGATGGAAGCTGCGGTCATCCATCCTGAGTACCGCTTCGAACGCCTGGAAACCGCCGACGAGGCGGCGAGCGGACCGGGCCGGACGATCGCGACTCTCAACTTTTCGGCGGCACGCCGGGCGCCGCAAACGCTCTCGACCATGCCCGAGAACAAGAACCGCGCCCTGGCTGGAGACGGCTTCAAGGCGCCGGAGCCGATCATGCCGCTGGGCACTGCGCACACCATCGTCGAGCAAGCTGCCGCGCGCTGGCGCGCGCCCAGCCGCGACGAGGCGCGCCGGCGGATCAACGCTCTCGCCCGGGAGTTTCCCGACCACACGGCGACCGGTACCTATTGGCACGCCGGCGCGGGCAAGCCCTTCAAGGATTTCTTCCTCTGGGGCCATGACCACGAGTTCGGCTTCGACCTGCGCAGGCCCGGCGCCATGGGCGCGCGCCATCTGGAAATCACGGCGGAATCGGTCCACCTCGGCCTTCTTCCCTTCGACCTGGCGGGCCGCAAAGTGCTCAATATCGGATGCTGGACGGGCGGCGACTTTCAGGTCCTCTGCGGCCTGGGAGCCGAGGTTACGGCGGTCGAGGAGCATCCCGTCTCGGCCCGCGCCGCCGTACGCTTGGCGGAGCTCACCGGATGCGGCGCAAAGGTCGAGCGCCATAGCCTCTACCGAGACCGGGAGGACTGGCGGGGCCGCTTCGACGTCATCTATTGCGCCGGCGTGGTCTATCACGTCACGGATCCGCTTCTCTTCCTTCGAATCTGCTTCGCCTATCTCAAGCCCGGCGGCCACCTGATCCTTGAGACCAAGGCCGAATCGGGCGAGGCCAGCCGTTGCTCCTACGCCGGCACCCGCGAGAAGGGTTGGAACTGGTATGCGCCGACGCGCGATGCGCTCGGCCGCTGGTTGGTCGATGCCGGTTTTCCCGCCGAGGAAATCCGCCTCCATTGGCGCCCCATCGGTCGTCTCTTGGCCGGCGCCGTCAAACTGACTCCGACCGCTCTGCCCGACGGCGCCGGCTTCTCCCGCCCTGGAAGCTGGCTCGAAGCCCCCGTATGAGTCCGGACGATCCGCGCCGCAATGCGCTCGGCCGTCTCGTATCGCGGGGCGGCCGATTTCGTTCGGCGGCAACCGCCGCACCGGGCGGCAAGACTTGCCCGGATCGGAAAATCCTGCCGGGCACGGCCTGAAAACCTGGAAGTTCTTGCCGAGCCAGATCTATCGAAAATTCCTTAACTCTCTGAAATTACTGCGAAAAATAAATGGCATCCTCATTGCTACGGCATCGGGGCCGCAGCGCCGATCGGTGCGACGGCGGCTGGCAGGAAGCCGGCCATCTCAATCGATCCATGTAGGAGACGACAATGGCTCTCAGTGTTCTTTCCAACTTCGCGGCAAATGTCGCGCATCGTAACCTCTCCGCCAACGACGCGATGGTCACGAGTTCCCTGGCCAAGCTGTCCTCCGGCTCCCGCGTGGTGTCGGCCAAGGACGACGCGGCGGCGTTGGCCATCGGTTCCCGACTGACGGCGGAGGTCGCCGGCCTGAAGCAGGCCAGCGTCAACGCCGGCCAAGCGGTGTCGATGCTTCAGATCGCGGACGGCGCGCTCGGCAAGGTCTCGGACATCCTGGTTCGGATGAAGAGCCTGTCCGTGCAGGCCGGTTCGGACCAGCTCTCCTCCACGGAGCGAGGGTTCCTGAATACCGAGTACACGCAGCTCCGCACGGAAATCGACCGTATCGCGGCCGATACCGAGTTCAACGGCAACAAACTGCTCAACGGTTCGTCGACGGTCGCGGTCAGTGCGGTCGGCACGAATATCGAGGTCGCGGACGGTATCGTGGGGCTGAGCTTCGGCGGGTCGCACGGCGTTTCGACCGCAGGCGATACCTACACCATCGCCTATGACACGGGCACCGACCGGTTCACCGTCTCGCAGGGCTCCACCACGGCTCTCTCCGAGGTGGTCGCCGCCGCGCCGGCTGCCGGCATGACCCAGGACGTCTATATCTCGGAGTTCGATCTGACGATCACCGTCGGCTCCAACTTCGCCCCGACCACGGCGATCGCGGCCAACAACACCTTCACGGCCACCGCTTCGGCGGCCAACACGGTGTCGTTCGGCTTCAAGATCGGCACGGGGAACGTCGCCGCCGAGGATGAGATCAGCATCACGCTGAGCCAATCCACGACTGCGGCACTGGGCTCCGCCACAACCACGACCTTCGCGACGGGCGATGTCACGACCAAGGGCAACGCCGATCAGGCGTCGGCCGATGTCGGTGCCGTCATCAACAAGGTGAACGAGTACCGCGCGACGATCGGCGCAAACCAGAACCGCCTCGAATTCGCGGCCGCCAACCTTGCGACGGCGACCGAGAATACCGAAGCCGCCCGAAGCGCCCTGTTGGATCTCGACGTAGCTGCCGAGATGACCGAGTTCACCAGCAAGCAGATCCTGATGCAGGCCGGCGTGTCGATGCTGGCCCAGGCCAATCA
>JABIRQ010000013.1 GCA_018699755.1 Rhodospirillaceae bacterium
CCGTGCGGAGACTTCGTGCTGCATTGTCGGTTTTTCGGCAGGCGATGCCGGAGCGGGAGTGGGACCTGTTCAGAGGCGAGTTGCGGTGGCTGCAGCGGAGCCTGGGGCCGGCGCGGGATTGGGATGTGCTGATCGGCGAATCGTTGGAGCAGCTCGCCGTCGAGATCGGGCGGGATGGCAATCTCGACGCGCTGATCGCGCGGGCCCGGGCCGAACGGGACGAAGCCTATCGCGCGGCCTGCGCCGCCTTGCGGTCGGCGCGCCATACTGCCTTCCAGCTCCTCTTCGATCGGTGGCTCGAAGGGGGGGCGGCCGGGCTGGAGGATGGGCCGGTTCTGCCTTTCGCGGTGGCGGTCTTGGACCGGTGCGACAGGAAGCTTCGCGACGCTGGCCGCAACCTCGACGGGCTGTCGGAAACCGAACGGCATGACCTGCGCATCAAGGCCAAGAAGACGCGCTACGCGGCCGAGTTTTTTCGCGCCCTGTTCGCCAAGAGGACTGCCGGGCGCTACATCGGCGCGCTCAAGAGGATGCAGGACAGTCTCGGCGTGCTGAACGACGTTGCGGCTGCGCGCGCTCTGATGGCGGAGGTGGGCCTCGTCGACTTGCCGGGCGCGGCCTTGTTGGACGGCTGGTTGGCCCATGCCCGGGTTGCGGGGAAGAGCCGCTTGGCTCCGCTCTGGCAAGGGTATTACGCCTCAAGGGGGTTTTGGTGCCGCTAGGCCAGGTCCCGAGGCACGACGAACTCCTTCAGAATCGCCGCGTTTTCGCTCAAAGCCGTCCAGTGCGGCGCGTCGAGGGAAAAGATCGCCAGGGCGGCGGTTGGAAACCTTTCGGCCATGCGCCGCATCAGGGTTTCGTCTCCGCCGCCGCAAATCGTGGTGGCGAGGTCTTCGAGGCCAGGATTGTGGGCGATCACCATGATAGTGCCGATGGCGGCGTCGACACGACGCAGGCGGTCCAGCAGGACGGTCGCATCGGCGTTGTAGAGGCCGCTCTCGATTCGCAACACGGCGTCTCCGCACAGGTTCGGCAGGATAAGGCCCAGGGTCTCGCGGGTGCGCTGGGCGGCGGAACACAGGACGAGATCGGGCTGCAGGCCGGCCGCCGCGATCCGACCGCCGATCGCCGGTGCCGCACGACGGCCGCGATCGTTGAGCGGACGGTCGAAATCGGCCCTCGCTGGGTCCGCCCAACTCGACTTCGCATGGCGCAAGAGCAATAGGGTCTTCAACGGCTGAACCGCGCCATGCCCGCAATGTCACAAGGCTGTGTCACAATAGATTCACGTTGGAACGATTCAGTGTCGGTCATTTGGTGCTAAAACCCCCCGAAGCTGAGTAGTCTGTTAGAGCGCATCATGGCGACTGTAAAAGCAATCGAAGACACGAAGGCGACTGCGAAGGGCAAGGGCAAATCGAGCCCGGCCGGGCAGTCGCGCTTTATCAACCGCGAGCTCTCCTGGCTCGCGTTCAACGAGCGTGTCCTCGACGAATCCGCGAACGTCGCTCATCCGCTGCTCGAACGCCTGCGGTTTCTGTCGATTTCCGCCGGCAACCTGGACGAGTTCTACATGGTTCGGGTCGCCGGCTTCAAGGCGCAGGTGCGCGCCGGCGTTACCAGCCGCAGCCCCGACGGTTTGACGCCCGCCCAGCAGCTTTCTCGCATTGCCGAAGTCTCGGCGGAACTTGTCACCAGTCAGCAGGCCCAGTGGCGCAATCTGCGTCAGGCGCTGCGCGAGGCCGCTATCGCCGTGGTCCAGCCGGAGGAGTTGAGCGAGACGGACAGCGCGTGGGCCGACAAGCATTTCATGGAACAGATTTTTCCGGTCCTGACGCCGCTCGCGGTGGATCCGGCGCATCCGTTCCCGTTCATTCCGAACCTCGGCTTCGCGATGATTCTCCAGCTTCGCCGCGGCGCGGACGGCAAGGACATGAAGGCGCTCCTGCCGATCCCGCGCCAGCTTGCCCGCTTCGTGCGCCTGCCGGGGCGGAATGCGCGCTATCTCGCGCTGGAGGAATTGATCACCCTCCATCTGGATCGGCTGTTCCCGGGGTTCGAATCGCTCGCCAAGGGCTATTTCCGGGTTATTCGCGACAGCGAGATCGAGCTGGAGGAAGAGGCGGAGGATCTCGTCCGCGTCTTCGAGATCGCCCTCAAGCGCCGGCGCCGCGGCGTGGTCATCCATCTGGAAATCAATGCGGGCATGCCGGAGGCCCTGCGCGATGTCGTGATGGACGAGGTCGATATTCCCGAATCGGACGTCTTCGAATTGGACGGCCTGCTCGGCCTCGACGACGTCAAGCAGCTGATCTCGGACGATCGGCAGGACCTGCTGTTCCCGCCCTACCGCGCTCGTTTCCCCGAGCGTATCCGCGATTTCGGCGGCGACTGCTTCGCGGCGATCCGGGCCAAGGATATCCTCGTTCATCATCCCTACGAGAGTTTCGACGTGGTGGTGCAGTTCCTGCGCCAAGCCGCGATCGATCCGAACGTCGTGGCGATCAAGCAGACTCTCTACCGGACGAGCGAGGATTCGCCCATCGTCCAGGCGTTGATCGAGGCGGCCGAGGCCGGCAAGTCGGTGACCGCCATGGTCGAACTCAAGGCCCGTTTCGACGAAGAGCGGAACATCCGCTGGGCCCGCGACCTGGAGCGCGCGGGGGTGCACACCGTATACGGCTTCCTCGACCTGAAGACCCATGCCAAGGTTTCCATGGTGGTGCGGCGCGAAGGCCGCAACCTGCGCACCTATACCCATTTCGGGACCGGCAACTACCACCCGATCACGGCGAAGATCTATACCGACCTCTCGTTCTTCACCTGCGCGCCCGAGCTGGCGCGCGACGCCGCGCGGCTGTTCAACTACATGACGGGCTATGCCCAGCCGGACCGGATGGAGCGCCTCGCCATCGCGCCCGTCGCGTTGCGCGAGACCCTGATCGCGACGATCGAGCAGGAGATCGCCAATGCCGAGGCGGGCAAGCCGGCGCAGATCTGGGGCAAGGTCAATTCCCTGGTTGACGGCGACATCATCGATGCCCTCTACCGGGCGTCCAAGGCGGGGGTCCAGATCGACCTGGTGGTGCGCGGCATCTGCTGCTTGCGCCCCGGGGTGCCGGGCCTGTCCGAGAACATCCGGGTCAAGAGTATCGTCGGGCGCTTCCTGGAGCATTCGCGCATCTTCTGCGCCGGCAACGGCCAAAGCCTGCCGTCGCGCCATGCCAAGGTGTTCATCTCGTCGGCCGACTGGATGCCGCGCAACCTCACCTGGCGGGTCGAGACCCTGGTGCCGATCGAAAACCCGACGGTGCACCAGCAGGTGCTTGAGCAGATCATGACCGCGAACCTGAACGACGAGGCGCAAAGCTGGGTTCTCCTGCCCGACGGCGAGTATCGCCGCGTCGCGGCCGAATCCGGCGCCTTCAACGCTCATACATATTTCATGACCAACCCGAGTCTGTCCGGCCGCGGCAGCGCGCTGAAGCGTTCGGATCACGTGCCGCGCCTGGTCCTGAAGAAAACCTGAGGTCGACGCTGGCTAACTCGGAAACCCTTTCCGTCCTGGCGGCCACCTCCGGCGAACGAGTCGGCGTGGTCGATGTCGGCTCGAATTCCATCCGCCTGGTCGTCTTCGACCGAGCGTCCCGCGTTCCCGTGCCCGTCTTCAACGAAAAAGTGCTCTGCGGCCTGGCGCGCGGCATGGCCCAGAGCGGCCGCCTCAATCCGGACGGCGTTTCGCTGGCGCTTCAAAGCATCGCGCGTTTCGTCACCCTGGCGCGCGCCATGGGCCTGGCCCGGTTGGAGGCCTTCGCGACAGCTGCGGTGCGCGGCGCCGAGGACGGGCCGCATTTCGTGGCCGAGGTGCGGCGACGCTTTGACCTGGACATCGTCGTCCTGGACGGCATGGAGGAGGCGCGACTCTCTGCCCTGGGCGTCATTGCGGACATGCCCGAGGCCGACGGGGTGATGGGCGATCTGGGCGGCGGCAGCCTGGAACTGGTTCTGGTCGGCGATGGCGCGCCGGGAGCGTCCGTGACCTTGCCGATCGGGCCGTTGAACCTGCAGGAAACGGGCGCGGGCGACTTGGACGCCGCTTCCCGCATCATTCGCGAGCATATCGCGTCGGTCGATTGGCTGCCCCGTCTGGCCGGACGCAATTTCTATCCGGTCGGCGGTGCCTGGCGCGCGTTGGCGCGCATCCATATGGCACAGACGAACTACCCGCTGCACGTGGTCGATCACTATGCGGTCAAGCGCAGCAAGATCGAAAACGTCACCGATCTGGTCTGCCGGATGAGCCGCAAATCCCTCGAAAAACTCGCCGGCGTGCCGCGCAAGCGATTGGACACCTTGCCGCTGGCAGCGGTTCTGCTGCGCGAGGTTCTGGCCGTGGGCAAGCCCAAGCGCCTCGTCTTCTCCGCCTTCGGCTTGCGCGAGGGCTATGTTTTCGATCGCGTACCCGAGGACCAGCGCGCCGAGGACCCGCTACTGGTCGCCTGTCGCGACCTGGCGGCGAGAAACCGGCGCTTCGCCGTTATCGGCGAAGAGATATTCGCGTGGTCCGCGCCGCTCTTCGCCTCCGAGGGAGAGGAGGCTGCGCGCGACCGGCGATTGCGGCATGCATCCTGCCTCCTCGGCGACATCGCCTGGGGCGACCACCCGGATTATCGCGCCGTACAGGCCCTGTCCCGAATCCTTCGGCTATCCGTGTTGAGCATAGACCATCCGGGCCGCGCCTTTCTCGCCCTTGCCACCTATCACCGCTATGCCGGCGGGCGGGACGACAAGGAGGCATCGGTCGCACGCTCTCTGACGGACGAGGGCGCCCATGCCCGTGCCCGCACCCTGGGTCTCGTGCAGCGTCTCGGGTACAGCTTGTCCGGGGGTGCGCCGAACCTGCTGTCGAAATGCGGTCTTGCTCTCGACGACAACCGATTGGTGCTGGAATTGCCGGATGAGCTGGCCGACCTCTATGGGGAAGTGGCCGAACGCCTCTTTCAGGCCGTCGCCGGCGCGATGGATCGAAAACCGCTGGTGCTGACCGGGGAGCCCGAGCGCGCCAGAACCGGTTGATCTCCGGACGAATCGAACTGGGACCGCGCGCCGCGCCAGACCAAGTTCGGCCGATTCCGCCGGATCAGGCCCGCTCGTTCTGCCGAACCAGGGCCATGCGGCCCTTGCGGATCGTGAGACCGACCTCGCCATGCTTTAGGGCCAGGGCGTCGGCACCGAAGACCTCGCGCCGCCAGCCCCGCAGGGCGGGGACATCGGCCTCGTCGTCGGCCGCGATCCGCTCCAGCTCGGCGACATTGGCGATCAGCTTGGGCGCCACGTTGTGCTCATCGCATTTCATTTTGAGCAGCACCTTGAGCAGATCGATGACAGGGCCCAGGCCGCGCGGCAGATTCGGCTTGTCGGCGACTTGCAGCCGGTCTTCTTCCGGCAGGGCGAGGGCGCGCTCGACCGCTTCGAGCACGGCCACGCCCATGCGCCCGCGGGCGAAGCCGTCGGGCACGGCGCGGATTCGCTCCAGCGCCTTGGCGTCGCGGGGGCGATGGGCCGCGATCTCGGTGATCGCCTCGTCGCGAATGACCCGGTTGCGCGGCACGTCGCGCGTTTGCGCCTCGCGCTCACGATAGGCGGCAACCTCCCGCGCGACGCTCAGGAAGCGGGAATCCGTGGTTCTGACCTTGAGCCGCCGCCAGGAGTCCTCCGGTTCCATCCGGTAGGTCTCGGGCGCGGTCAGGATCGCCATCTCCTCGTCCAGCCATCTCGCCCGGCCGGTCTGATCGAGCTTCTTCTTCAGCTTGCGATAGACCGGTCGCAGATGAACCACATCGGCCAGGGCATAGGCGATCTGCTTATCGGTCAGCGGGCGCTTCGACCAATCCGTGAAGCGCGAGGACTTGTCGACCTGTTCCCCGGCCAGTTTCGAGACCAGGGTTTCATACCCGACCTGATCGCCGAAGCCGCTGACCATGGCCGCGACCTGAGTGTCGAAAACAGGCGCGGGGATTTCGCCGGTCAGGTGGAAGAAAATCTCGATGTCCTGCCGCGCGGCATGGAAGACTTTGATGATCCTGGGGTTCGAGAGCAGCTCGAACAGCGGTTCCAGCGCCAGGCCGTCGGCCAGGGTATCGATGGTCGCAGCCTCGTTATCGCCGGCAAGCTGAATCAGGCACAGCTTGGGCCAATAGGTCCGCTCGCGCATGAACTCGGTGTCGACGGTCACGAAGTCTTCTTTCGCCAGCCGTTCGCAAAGGCCGGCGAGGGAGGCGGATTCGGTGATGGGCGTCATGGCCGCAACACTACAGATGCAGGGCGCGGGGGAAAAGCGCGGGAAAGCGACGGCCGAGCCGCGATTCGGGCTGGCCGAGTCTTCGGGTGACGGCCGAGGCGTTAAGAAATGTGGGAGTGCTCATTCGATCGAAAGGCAAGTCACCTTGGTGAGCGAAGCAGGGTTTGCGAAAATATTGAATCAAATCAGTGCGGTAGATTCATTCATTGTACCGCTTATAGCGATATTTCCGCCATTCAATAACTGCTCTCTTAAGCGCTGGTTGAGCGAAACTTAAACTCAATATATAGG
>JABIRQ010000089.1 GCA_018699755.1 Rhodospirillaceae bacterium
CCCGATTCTTTTTCCGCCCGATATCGCCGCTTATTCGCGCACGACCAAGACCGACCGGCTGCAATGACGGATAACCCGTGAGGCGTTCGGACCGAGCAGATAGTCGCTCAACTCCGGGCGGTGGGCCGCCATGACGATCAGGTCCGCATCGACGCGGTCGGCCGCCTGGATGATCTCCTCGTAGATCGTCCCGTGCGCGACGTCCGTCTCGGTCGGGACGGCAGCGGGGACATGAGTTGTCGCGAAGGCGGTCAGTTCCTTCGTCGCCTCGGCGACGATCTTGTCCTCGTAGCCGTGGGGAAAATACTGGGACACCATCAAGTCGCTGACGTCCGGCACGACGTTGAGGATATGGAGCCGGGCGCCGAACGCCTCGCATTGGGCGATCGCCACCGGCAGCGCCTTGCGCCAGGAGCTCTCAGCGGTCAGGTCGACGGCGAGCAAGATGGTCTTGTACATGGCGCGTTCCCTTCCCTCTCCGCTCAAGCCGGGGCGGCCGTGCCGTCTATACGCCGGCGGCGGGTTCTCTGCGAAAGCCAGACCAGGCCGAGGAGCAGGACGCCGACCGGGTAGATCAACTGCTTGTCCGGCAGATCGAGCTGTTCGACATCGACCCCGGTCACGTAGTCGCCCCAATCGAGACCCGCTTTCTCTGCTGTACCGTTAAAGGCGAGATCGACCACGGCGTAGCGGCCGTCCTCTTCCGGTTCGATGGTGACGCCGAAGGTTTCGGTCACGGTCGCGGCCTGGTCCTCGGGAGTCTCGAACACGAAGAGCTTGAACCGCTCCCCGTAATTCGTCTCGCGCACCACGTGCAGGCGTACGTAGCGCCCGGACTCCGGCGTGAATTCGCCGGACGCGAAGGCCTCGAAATTCACCGGCTCGAAGGGCGGCGCCAACTCGTCCATGAAAAAGCCCGGGCGGAACAGCATGAAGCAGGCGACCGCGAGCAGGATGCTCTCGTACCACTTCACTTTGACGATCAACCAGCCTTGAGTGAGCGAACTGAAGGCCAGGATCGCGAGGAGCGACATGAACACCACCAACACACCATGCCAGATACTCTCGATCCCGATCAGCAGCAGTTCGGTGTTGAACAGGAAGACCAGGGGCAGGACCGCAGTGCGGATGTCGTAGAGGAAGGACTGCACCCCCGTCTTCAGGGGATCGGCCCGCGATATGGCCGCAGCGGCAAAGGCCGCCAGACAGACGGGTGGCGTCGAATCCGCCAGCAAGCCGTAGTAGAAGACATAGAGATGGACGGCGATCAGCGGCAGGACGAGACCGGCGGCGTTGCCCAACTCGACCAGCACGCCGGCCAGGAGGGAGGCCACCACGAGATAGTTCGCGGTGGTCGGCAGGCCCATGCCGAGGAAGATGCAAAGCACCGCGGTCAGTCCAAGGAGGATATAGACATTGCCCCCGGCCAACGCCTCGACCACGCCGACCATGGCGTTGTTGAGGCCGGTCGAGGACACGGCGCCGACGATGATCCCCGCCGCCGCGACGGCGACGGCGATCCCGACCATGTTGCGCGCGCCCGCGACCATGCCGAGATAGATCTCGGTGAAACCGTCGCGCAGCGCCTCGGCCATGGGCTGAGACTCGAAGCGAATGGAATGCACGATCCGGCGCGCGAGGATGATCCCCATCAAGGAAAGGATGGAATAGAAGACCGCGCTATGCGCGCTCCACCGTTCGACCATCAGCAGATAGACCAGGATGATAATTGGGATGAGGTGATGCAGGCCGCTGCGGAATGTCTTGCCCAGGGGCGGGATTTCGACCGAGGGCAGCCCTTTGAGGCCCAGTTTCTGCGCCTCCAGATGGGAGATGTAGAGCAGCGCGATATAGCTGAGCGACGCCGGAATCGCCGCCGCCACAACCACATCGAAATAGGAGATGCCGATGAACTCGGCGATGATGAAGGCGGCCGCGCCCATGATTGGCGGCATGATCTGACCGTTGGTCGAAGCCGCGACCTCGATCGCCCCGGCCTTGACCGCGGGCATGCCGATACGCCGCATGACGGGAATGGTGAAGGTACCGGTCGTGACCACGTTGGCGATGGACGAGCCCGAGATCATGCCCGTCATGCCCGAAGCGAGAATGGCGGCCTTGGCGGGCCCGCCGCTGAACCGGCCGACCATGGCGAAGGACAGGGCCAGGAAATACTGGCCCGCCCCGGCTTTGTCCAAAAGCGCACCGAACAGCACGAACAGAAACACGAAGCTGACCGAGACGCTGATCGGGATGCCGAAGACCGCCTCGCCCGTCAACCACTGGTAGCCGATCAGGCGGTTCAGGCTGAGCCCTTTGTGGGAAATGATATCCGGCATCGACTGGCCGAAGATCGAATAGATCAGGAAAACGCCGCAGACGATCACCAGGGGAATGCCGATCGAACGGCGCGTCGCGTCGAGCAGAAGAAGAATGCCGATCCCACCCAGGATCGCCTCGATCGGGATGCCATTCCAGACGAGCAATATGCCCTGGCGGGAGACCAGGCCGTCCCAGCCGATGAAAAGATAGAAGGCCGAAAACCACGCGAGCAGGGCGAGAAGCAGATCGTAGACCGGCAAGCCGCGTTCGCCGTGGCGGCGCGAAAACGGATAAATCAGAAAGCAGAGCAGCAAGGCGAAGGAGAGGTGGATACCACGCGCGGGCACATCCGTGATGATGGCGAAATCGAACATGAAGGGGAACGGCGAGGCGATCCACATCTGGAAGATCGACCAGACGAAACACAGCACGCTGATGATCATGGCGAGCCGCGGGCCTTGATGGCGGCCTTGGTATTCGACCTCTTCCAGGGTCTTGTCGACATTCCTGGGCGCGGGATCCGGACCGATCTCCGTGTCAGTCATGCCACCCCCCTCGCAGGCCCATCAATCCAGAGCGCTAAAAAATTCGTGAAATCCCGAACAAAAGAAAACGGCCGGCACCCGCGACGCGGAAGCCGGCCGTGATCCTTGCAGAGGCTACATTAAGCCCTGTTCCTTGTAGTACTTGGCGGCGCCCGGATGGAGCGGGGCCGAGTTGCCGTCCGTGATCATCTTCTTGGGATCAAGGTTGGCAAAGGCCGGGTGGAGCGATCTGAAGTCCTCCAGGTTCTCCATCACGGCGCGCGTGACCTCGTAGACCACGTCCTCGGGCACGTTCTCATGCGTGACGAAGGTGGCCATGACGCCGAAGGTCGTCACATCCTCGGTGGTGGTCTTGTAGGTGCCCGCCGGGATCGTCGTGAAGGCATAGTAGGGATTGTCCGCCACCAGCTTCTTCTCGACCTCGCCGTCGAGGTTGGAGATATAGGCGCCGCAGCCGTCCGTCGCCACCGCGACACCGGCATTGGGCACGCCGACCGTATAGCCGTAGGCATCGATCTTGCCGTCGCACAGGGCCTGGGACTGCTCGGTCGAAGTCAGCTCGGTCGCGACCGCGAAATCGTCCGTGGTCATGTCGTAGCCGGCCATCAGGACTTCGGTCGTGCCGCGCTGGCCGGAGCCCGCGTTGCCGATGTTCATCCGCTTGCCCTCGAGATCGGTGAAGGATTCGATATCGGTGCCTTCGCCCGCGATCAACTGGAACGGCTCGGGATGCACGGAGAAGACCGCGCGCAGGCCGGGGCAGTTCGTCACCTTTTCGGAATCGCCCTTGACCGCGTGGTACTGCCAATCGGACTGAGCGACGCCGAACTCGAGCTCGCCCTCGCAGATCTGGCCGATGTTGTAGGTCGAGCCGCCGGTCGACGGGGCCGAGCAGCGGATGCCGTGCTTGCGGCCTTCCTTGCGGCCCTCGGCGGCCTCCTTATGGACCATCCGGCAGACCGAGTTGCCGACGACGAAATACACGCCCGTCGGGCCGCCCGTGCCGATGGAGATGAACCTCTTGTCCTGGGCGCCGGCATCGCCGATCGCGCCGAAGGACACGCCCAGAAGGGCGGCCGCCGCGAGTGCGAGAGTGGTGAGGCTGAATGTTTTCATGACGCGTTGTCCTCCTCGTTCTTTTCCTGAGGTAGACCGGACACCTCATAGGTGTGCCGGCAGCTCGTCGAGAGCGATCCGAAGAAAAACCCCGGCGCCACCGCAAGGCGGCATCCTCCCGTCTCGAATTTCCGACCAACCGGGATCCGGCACCAAGCAAGTCACTTCCGATGCACCGACCCGAAATCGCAACCCGATGTATTGCCATTCACTATGCCGCCGCATCCCCAACTCGTCAACGCGACCAACCTCCGGCCGCCTCTTGCTACGACACGGCGGACAGCCCGTCCTCAACCGAATCGCCCAACAGATCGATGATCGTATCGATCGTGGCCTCGTCGATGTTGTAAGGCGGCGCGAGAATGACGTGATCGCCGTTCCGGCCGTCGATCGTGCCCCCCATGGGGTAGCACATCAGGCCGCGCTCGAAGGCCGCGGACTTGATCTTGGCGTGCAGCTTCAGGCCCGGATCGAAGACCGCTTTTGTGGCCCGGTCCTCGACCAGTTCGATAGCCCAGAACAGGCCGCGGCCTCGGATATCCCCGACATGATGGTGGTTGCCGAAACGCTCGTTCAGACCGCTTTCGAGATGTGCGCCGAGATCACGCACCCGTTGGAGCAGCCCTTCCTCCTTGATCACGCGCTGCACGGCGAGCGCACCCGCGCAGGCCGTGGCGTGGCCCATATAGGTATGGCCGTGCTGGAAATAGCCGCTGCCGTCGCGGAAGGCAGCGAACACCTTGTCCGCAACCAGCACCGCACCGATCGGCTGGTAGCCCGCGCCCAGGCCCTTGGCCATGATCAGCAGATCCGGCGTCACCCCCTCCTGCTCGCAGGCATAGAGCGTTCCGGTCCGGCCCATGCCGCACATCACTTCGTCGAAAATCAGCAGCACGCCGTGACGGTCGCAGATCTCGCGTATCCGCTTGAAATAGCCGGGCACCGCGGGGAGCGCGCCGGCGGTCGCGCCGACCACCGGCTCGGCCATGAACGCGGCGACCGTGTCGGGCCCGAGTTCGAGAATCTTCGCTTCCAGCTCATCCGCGACGCGCAGGCCGTAGGCCTCCTCGCTCTCGCCGTCGCACTGGTCACGATAGGCGTAGCAGGGGGCGATATGGTGCATGACCGGCACCAGGATCGGATCGTAGGGCTCGCGGCGCCAGAAATTGCCGCCGGCCGAAAGGCCGCCCAGGGTGTTGCCGTGATAGCTCTGGCGCCGGGCAATGAAATGCTTGCGTTGGGGCTGGCCGATTTCGAGGAAATACTGGCGCGCCATCTTGATCGCAGCCTCGACTCCCTCGGAACCGCCAGAGACATACCAGACCCAGTCGAGACCGGCAGGCGCGTCGGCGATCAGGGTATCGGCCAAAGCCTCCATCGGCTCGTTCGTGAACGCGCCGGTATGGGCATAGGGCATGCGCCCGACCTGATCGCAGATCGCCGCGACGACGGCCGGATGGGAATGGCCCAGACAGGACACGGCCGCGCCGCCCGAAGCGTCGAGATAGCGTTTGCCCGTCTGGTCGATCAGGTAGGGGCCCTCGCCGCGCATGGCGACGGGCGGGGGCGCGGAACCAATGACGCGCGGGAACACATGGCTCATGGCGAGATGTCTCCGGTGAAAGCGGCGGGCGGCCGGACGGCCGTCATCCCGGAACTCTAGGCCCAGGGGCGGGGCGCGGACAACGCCAAGTTCGCACAATGACCATTGAACCGACCGGCCCCTGCGGGCTTTATGGCGCCGCTGGCCGCATCACAGAACATACAAAACATAAGGGAAGCCCGTGGACCTGAAACCGCATATCCGTACCGTGCCGGATTTTCCCAAGCCGGGAATCCTGTTCTACGACATCTCGACCCTGCTGGCCCATCCGGCCGCGTGGCGGGCCTGCGTCGACCAGCTCGCCGCCGCAGTGCGCCCCCATGCACCGGACATGTTGATCGGGATCGAATCGAGAGGGTTTCTGGTGACTGCGCCCCTGGCCCTCGAACTCGGCTGCGGCTTCGCCATGGTACGCAAGGCCGGCAAGCTGCCTGGCAAAATATTGCCCCATACCTACGACCTGGAATACGGCACCGACACGATCGAGGTGCAGGACGACATCGTCCCCCCGGGCAGCCGCGTTGTCATCATGGACGACCTGCTGGCGACCGGCGGGACCCTGGCGGCGGCGATCGCATTGACGCGCGAAATCGGCGCCGAGGTCGTGGCCGCGACCTGCATCATCGAGCTGACTTTCCTGGGAGGCCGGAAGCACATCGACGTGCCCTTCTCCTCCATCCTCGCCTACGATTCCTGAAGCCGCCGCTTAACCCAAAGTTTACGGCGCCGGGCTAGGGATAGTTCCTGGGCCTGTCGGTATTGCGAGCGGGTCCGCCGACCTCGATCGAGATCCGCGCATGGTGCCGAGCCGACCCCAACCGGGATTGATCCCTCTCGCCGCGGCGACGAGCCTGCTCCCGCCGGCGATCCTTGTCGGCTGGCATCTGCTGCGTCCCGGTCATGACGCCGCCGATCTACCGGTTCTCGCCCTGGCCCTCGCCCTCGCGGGCTTCGGCGTCGGCCTGATCTTGCATGGCCGAGCCCGCGCGGCGACGGCGCAAGTGCGAGACGAGCTGGCGTCGGCGCCGGAGAGTTGCGGCGCCGACAGCCGGCCCATCGCCAGCGGCGAAGCTTCTTCCCGCGAGTTTTCTGAAGCGCCGGACACAGGCGAAGAAGCTCTCTCCACTTCCGCCATGCGGCGCGCCGCTGAGGTTCAGGCGCTGCTCGACACCCTCATGATCGGCGTCTGTCTGATCGACCGCCGGGGCCGCATCACGGTCTCGAATCGGTGCTTCGCCGCAATCCTGGGATGCGTCGAGGCAACCGCGGCATCCGGCGAATCCATCGGCGAACTGCTGGCGCAAAGCGTGCGGCCCGACGATCCGGAAAACGGCTATGACGATCGGCTGGAATCCCTCGGCCTGATCCAGGCCTTGCGCGGGCGCCCGTCAGGGCGCGAATGGCAACGCGGCGACGGCACGGTGATCGAGAGCGCATGGACCCCAGTGGCCGATATGGGCGCCGCCCTCGTCGTGAGCGATCTGACCCGTCGCCGACAGACCGAAACGGCGTTGCGCGAGGCCAAGGAGATCGCCGAAGCGACGACGCGCACGAAAAGCGAATTCCTGGCGAATATGAGCCATGAGTTGCGCACGCCGCTGAACGCGATCATGGGCTTCTCGGAGATCATGAAGAACGAGCTGTTCGGGGAGATCGGAAACACGAACTATCGGGACTACGCATCCGACATCTACGACAGCGGCCGGCATCTGCTGACCCTAATCAACGATATCCTCGACATGTCGAAAGCGGAGGCCGGAAAGATCGAACTGCAGGAGGACGCAGTCTCGGTCGAGGCCATGATCGAGGCCTGCCTGCGCCTGGTGAAGGCGCGTGCCGAAGCGGGCGGCCTGACCCTGGAGATTGCACGGTCCGAGGCGCCGGTACGCCTATGGGCAGACGAGCGGCGCATGAAGCAGGTCTTGCTGAACCTGCTGTCGAACGCGGTGAAGTTCACGCCGGCGGGCGGCAAAGTCACCATCGCCGCGGGGGTCGAAAGAAGCGGCAGCTTCATCCTGAGCGTCAGGGATACGGGCATCGGCATCGCACCCGAGGATATCCCCAAGGCGCTCGCGCCCTTTGGCCAAGTCGACAGCAAGCTCGCGCGCCGCTTCGACGGCACAGGACTCGGCCTGCCGTTGAGCCGTGTGCTCGTCGAACTGCACGGCGGCCAGCTGGATCTGCACAGCCGCGTGGCCGCCGGAACCACGGTCCGGGTGCGATTGCCGTCCGATCGGATCCTCGCCCCGGAGTCGACCGAAGCGCCGATCGCCGCTTCCGCCTGAGCCATCTTGGCCCCGCGGCCGGGCCTGACCATACTGTCGCCGCCATGATCGTCCTGTTCACGGATTTCGGTGTCTCGGGCCCCTATGTCGGCCAGATGAAGGCGGTGCTCGCGCGCGAGGCGCCGGGCGTGCCCGTCATCGACCTGTTCGCGGACGCCCCGGTCCACGACCCGCGCGCGGGAGCCTATCTGCTGGCGGCCTATTGCGAGGCGTTCGAATCCGGCGACATCCTGCTTTGCGTGGTCGATCCCGGCGTGGGCGGACCGCGTTCCGCCTGTATCGTCGAAGCTGGCGAACGCCTGTTCGTCGGCCCGGCCAACGGCTTGTTCGAACTGGTCCGGCGCCGCGCGGCGGACACGGCGATCCACGAGATCACCTGGCGGCCCGGGACTCTCTCCGCCTCGTTTCACGGCCGGGATCTGTTCGCGCCCGTCGCGGCGCGTTTGGCGCGCGGGTCAACCGTCCCTTCGGCCCCGCGCGCAGACGATTGGGACCGTCGGCCCGATTGGCCGGACGACCTGGCCGAGGTCGCCTATATCGACCATTTCGGCAATGCCATCAGTGGCTTGAGAGCCGAGACCTTGGGTCCACAGGCCGTTTTGCGCGTCGGAGGACGGCGGATTCCGCGCGCGCGCACCTTCTCCGATCTCCCGAAGGGCGAGGTCTTCTGGTACGAAAACGCCAACGGCCTTGCCGAACTGGCGATCAACCGCGGCCGCGCCGACCGGGTTCTCGACCTGGGCCCCGGTACGCAAATCGACATCGAGGCGCCATGACAGATTTCACGGAAGGGCCGAAGTTCCTGCGCGACGGACCGGCCGGGTCCGAGTGGCGAATCCTTCTGGCCCATGGCGCGGGGCAACCCTCGTCCTCTCCCTTCATGACGCGGTTCGCCGCCGGCTTGGCCGCGCGGGATTTCGCCGTCGCGCGCTTCGATTTTCCCTATATGCGGATACGCGCCGAGACCGGGCGCAAGCGGCCGCCCGACCGCCAGCCGGTGCTGATCCAAGCCTGGCGCGATGCCTTCGCGGAATTCGGCGGCAATGCAGTCATCGGCGGCAAATCCATGGGCGGCCGGATGGCCAGCATGGTGGCGGACGAACTCGGTGCGCGGGGAATGGTCTGCCTCGGCTATCCGTTTCACCCGCCGGGGCGGCCGGACAAGCCGCGCACGGAACATCTGGCCGGTCTCCAGACGCCGACCCTGATCGTGCAGGGTACGCGCGACACATTTGGAAAGCCCGACGAAATCGAGGGCTATGCATTGTCGCCCGCCATACGACTGGCGTGGATCGAGGACGGCGATCACTCCTTCAAGCCGCGCAAGGCTTCCGGCCGGACGGAGGAGGACAACATGGCGGCGGCGATTGCCGCCGTGGCGGAATTCGTCGCGAACCTGTAGAGGACACCGCAAGAAACGATCGAACGAGTCGGGAGCGGGAGAAGGAGAGAGGTGAAAATGGCGATTCGAAAGGTGGGGGTTCTCGGGGCGGGAACGATGGGCAGCGGCATCGCCCAAAGCGCGGCGCAGAACGGCTATTCCGTCGTGATGGTGGATACCAACGACGCGGCCGTCGGACGGGCCCTCGACGGCGCCGCCAAGACCTGGGACCGAGGAGTCGAAAAAGGCCGCCTGACGGAAAAGGATGCGGAAGCGGCAAAAACCAATCTGTCCGCCAGCGCATCGATCGACGATCTGCACGACGCAGACTTGGTGATCGAAGCCGTATTCGAGGATTTCGACGTCAAAGCGACCCAGTTCCGCACGCTCTCCGATATTGCGCGGGCGGACGCGATCCTCGCCACCAACACCAGTTCCTTCCGGGTCGACGACTTGGCCCAGCACGTGGCCGAGCCGGGTCGCTTCCTGGGCATGCACTATTTCGTGCCGGCAAACATCAACAAGCTGGTCGAGGTGGTGCGCGGCGAACGGACCGAAGACGGCACGTTTGCAGCGGCTCTCGCCTTCGCCAAAGCGACGAAGAAGGAACCGCTGGCCTGCCGCGACAGCTATGGCTTCGTCGTCAACCGGTTCTTCTGCCCCTGCGTCAACGAAGCCGTCCGCCTGGTCGACGAAGGCCATACGCAGGAGCGGGTCGACGCCGTCTCGCGCCGGGTTTTCGGCGCGCCCTTGGGGGCATTGACCGTGATGAACCTGAGCAAGGCGCGGATCGCGATGAACGCCTGCCGGACCTTGGGCCGCCTCGGCGCCTTCTATGAGCCTTGCGCAGGCCTGATCCGCATGGGCGAGGCGGATGCCGCCTGGGATTTCGGCGACGAACCGCCCGCCGACGACGCAGCCGACACGGTCATCGCGGACCGATTGCGGGGCGCCACCTATCTGGCCGCCCTCGAACTGTTGGACGAAGAGGTCGCCGAAGCGGATGGCATCGACCTCGGGGCCTTTCACGGCCTGCGCTGGGAAACCACGCCTTGCGCCGCAATGGACACTCTCGGCCCGGATGAGACGAGACGGATCGTCGACGCGGTGGCGGCGCTTTATGGCCGCGAGACACCCCGCAGCACGGCCCGTGCCGGGGGCTTTCTGGCCGGGTGAAGCAGCGCGAGCGGCGCGGGATGTTGATTCGCATATTGCAAATCCCTTCGCAATTTGCGCCCTCGCGTTGTTCGGCCCTGGGGCAACCCCATGACCGATTCCCGCCACAATTCAAGCTCACGGCGCGGTTGCTCATCGCTCCCGCCCCAGGCCGCAGGCTCGTGCAACGGTGATCCCGACGGCACGTTATTTGCAAATTGCATTGTCTTGGGAATGAGCCGGCCCGAACAATGGCCATAAGAACCGGCCCCCGGAAGGCTGCCGGTCGCGTGGGGACGAAGCGGGCGGTCGTGGTGGGAGTGCGACGCTTTGGTGGAGAGGTCCGCCACAGGACATGACGCCAGAAGGCACGAACGGAAGGTTTCGCGCCGCGCCATTCTGCGCGCCGGCCTGATCGCGGGTACGGGCTTTGGTTCCGCCATGCTGTTTGGCTCGCAAACGCGCGCCAACTCGCTGCCGCCGCCCAACGGCGAGGTGCTGCTCAAGGTCTCGGGGCGGATCGAGAACACGAGCGACGGCGAACACGCCTATTTCGATCGAGCCATGCTGGAAAGCATCGGCCTTTGGAACGTCAACACCTCCACCCCCTGGTCCAACGCCCCGAACCGTTTCGAAGGCGTTCTCGCACGTGACCTGCTGCGCGCCGTCGGCGCCAAGGGCGATCGCGTGACCGCCAAGGCGCTCAACGATTACGTCATCGACATTCCGATAGCGGATTTCCTCAAATATCCGGTCATCCTGGCCATCAAGAAAGACGACAACTATTTGAAGATTAGAGACAAAGGCCCCATCCAGATCGTGTATCCTCGCGACAGCTATGCTGAGTTGAACAGTCCGCGCTATTCTCAGAAATGGGTCTGGCACCTGAGCGAGCTGATCGTGAAATGAAACTTTTCTCCCGCTTTCGCGGTTACGGGCTTCTGACCGTTACCTTGCTGATCTTTACAGTCAGCGTGTTCTTCAGCGTGGATAAGATGCTGAAGGAACAGTCGAACCTGATCGGGCAGCAGCAGGAAAACATCATCCGGGCAACGACGCAGACGGAGATCGAGCTGTTCCGGCTGCTCGATTCCCTGATCCGGTTCGGTGCGCGCGATCCCGATACAAAGCCCGAGGATGTCAGCCGGCGCTTTGACATCTTCCTCAGCCAACTCCAGGGATTGCGCCAAGGTCAATTCGGCGAAATCCTCTTTCAGATCGATGGTGCGGAGCAGACCCTCGAAGCAATCACGATCGAACTGGACGATATCGAACCCAGGGTCATTTTCCTCAGCCAGGGCGATATCGAAGCCACGAAATCGATCGAGAGCCGCCTGCGGGCGCTGACCGCGCCCATCCACACCCTGGGAATCCAGGCGTCCCAGCTTGACGACGAGAAGCGCGGTGAGCGGCGCAAGCGCCTGAACGACGTCTATTTCGAACTGATCATCTATTTCGCCGGCATCATGCTGAGCGGCAGCGTTTTGGTCTTCTTCCTGTTCCGCGGCATGCGCCGCGCCCGTCGCCTGCTGGAAGAACGGGAGCGCACGGAAGAGCGGCTGCGCGATAGCGAAGGCCGCTTCCGGGATTTTGCATCCTCTTCATCCGATTGGTTGTGGGAAACCGACGACCGGCTGCGCTTCACCTATTTTTCGAAAGGCTATCTCGAAAAGATCGGAGTCAACGCGATCGCAATCCTGGGCAAGACCTTCGAGGAACTGTCCGATGGCCAGCCGGAGGGCGAAGCCTGGAGCGGCTTTCAGAATTCCCTCGAAATCCACGAGCCATTCCGCGAATTCAGCTTCGACATGAAGACCGAGTCGAGCGAGGTGCGGCACATCAAGGTCAGCGGCGGGCCGACCTTCGACGCCGAACGGAACTTCAAGGGCTATCGCGGAACCGGCACCGACATCACCGCCCAGGTCGAGGCCGAGACCGAAGCCGAACGCACCCGGACCCTTCTGGCCGAAGCGGTCGAAGCCCTGGCCGAGGGCTTCGCCATGTTCGACCCGGATGACCGCCTCGTCCTGTGCAACAGCAAATTCCGGGAGATGTACCCGCAGAGCGCGGACCTCATCCGGCCCGGCATCGTCTTCGAAGACATGATGCGCGGCGCCGTGGAGCGGGGCCAGTTCAGCGTTCCGCGCGGCGAAGAGGAAACCTGGCTGCAAATGCGCATGGAACGCCACCGCAGAAGCCAGGGTTCGTTGGAGCAGCGCATGGGCGACGGGCGCTGGCTGAAAGTCATCGAACAGCGCCTCGCCAACGGCTGGATCGTCGGCACCCGCGTCGACATCACCGACCTCAAGCAGCGGGAGGAGACGCTGCGGCGCGAAGCCCTGATCTGGGAGCAGATGCATGACGGCGTGATGATCACGGATCTCGTCGGCAATATCACGAATTGGAACCCAGCGGCCGAGCAGATGTTCGGCTATACCGCCGCAGAAATTCTGGGACGCAAGCCGTCGGTGCTGCGGGGCGATTCGGACAGCGACTTCCTGACCCGGCGCGTGCTCGAAGAAGTCGGCCGCCAGGGGCGCTGGTCGGGAGAGGTCGGGTTCCACCGGCGCGACAAGAGCAAGGTTATTTGCGAGACGGTGGTGGCGCCGTTGCGCTCAGAAGCGGACGACATCATCGCCATTATCTGGGTCATTCACGACGTGACCCTGCGCAAGCGGTCGGAGCAGGAATTGCGCAGCGCAAAGGAGGTGGCCGAGCAGGCGAACCTCGCCAAGTCGCAGTTCCTCGCGACCATGAGTCACGAAATCCGAACGCCGATGAACGGCGTGCTCGGCATGGTCAACCTGCTTCTCGACACCCGCTTGCAGGACGAACAGCGCAGCTATGCGGAGACCGCGCGCGAATCGGGCGAGGCGCTGCTGACCATCATCGACGACATCCTCGACTTCTCGAAGATGGAAGCCGGCAAGATGGCGATGGAATCGACGGAGTTCGAGCTGCGCCATGTCGTCGAAGGCGTTGTCGAACTGCTGGCGCCAAGAGCCCAGGCCAAGAATATCGATATTTCGTCCTATATCGGCCCGGATGTGCCGACGGTGGTGCTGGGCGATCCCGGGCGCTTCCGTCAGGTTCTGCTGAACCTCGCGGGCAACGCCGTCAAATTCACCGAGACGGGCGGCGTCGCCGTCAGCGCTTCGCTGGACCGTATATCGGGCAACGACGCCGTCCTCCGCATCAATGTGAGCGATACCGGCGTCGGCATACCGGACGATCAGAAAGAGGATCTGTTTAACGAATTCACCCAGGTCGACCCCTCCTATACGCGCAAATACGGCGGCACCGGGCTAGGCTTGGCGATTTCAAAGAAACTATCCGAGCTGATGGGAGGCGAAATCGGCTTGGATAGTGAGGTCGGCAAGGGCAGCACATTCTGGTTCACCGCCCGTCTCGGCCTGGACTCCGAAACCATCACCACCCCCGGCTGGGGCGACGGCCTGAAAGGCCTTCGCGCGCTGATCGTGGACGGGTCCGCAACCAATCTCATCAGCTATCGCGAGCAGATGGCTCCCTTCGGCGTAGAGTTCGAGATGCGCGACAGCGCTGAAGGCGCTCTGGAATGCCTGGCCGACGCGGCCGCACGCGGCACGCCCTTCGACGTCATGATTGTGGACAAGGCAATATCCGACGGCAGGGGGGAGCATATCGCCGAAGCGGTCCGGCGGAGCGCTGGGATCGGAGCTACGAAGCTGATCCTGGTCACCCCGCTCCCCGACCGAGGGCGCACCGACGACTATCTGGCGGCCGGTTTTGACGCGCATCTGACGAAACCCGTGCGGCAGATCACCCTGTTCACGAAACTTGCCGAAGTGACGGATCGGCCCGCCGCACTGGAGGTCATCCAGACCCGGATCGAGGATCGCCGCGAAGCCCCGATCGAAATTTCTCCGGAGGCCGCCGCCCATGCGCGCCTTCTGCTTGCCGAAGACAGCAAGGTCAATCAGGTCGTGGCGTTGGCGATGCTCGACAAGGCCGGCTACCGGGTCGACGCCGTCAACAATGGACGCGAAGCTTACGAGGCCGTTCAATCCGGGGCCTATGACGTGGTCCTGATGGATGTCTCGATGCCGGAGATGGACGGCTTCGACGCCACGATCGCGATCCGCAACCTGCCCGGCGATGTGAGTCGGACGCCTATCATCGCCATGACCGCCCATGCCATGGAGGGCGATCGCGAGAAGTGCCTTGCGGCGGGCATGAACGACTATGTGTCCAAGCCCGTCGACCGCTTCAATCTGCTTTCGACGGTCGCGAAATGGCTCGGCGGCGAAGTGCCGAGCGAAGCGGTCGCCCGCGTCGCCCAGCAGTCCGTCTCTGCGAGGCGAAGCGACCTATCGAATGCCTCCGCAGATCCTGCCGCCGTCCGGTCCGGCGATGCGCGCGACGCGACGCTCGACCAGCAAATCTTCGGCCAGCTCGCGGAAGACACGACACCGCAGATGCTCGACAGTCTGATCCGAACCTTCATCGCCGAAACCGCGGGCCGGCTCCGTCGTATGACGCAGGCGGCTCCGGCAGCGGATCTGAACGTTCTCGAGCAGGAGGCCCACGCACTCAAGAGCAGCTCCGGCGCTTTCGGCGCATGGCGCCTACAGGATCAGGCCCTCGCCCTGGAAATGGCAGCCCGCCAAGGCCAGCGCGATGAGGCTCTAGGCCTTATTCGACCGGTCCAGCTTCTGGCGCTCGAAGCCTCTCATGCCCTAATCGATCGCGTTCAAAACTCGCCTCAGGCCGCCCAGTAACGCCCCGCCTGGCCGTCAACATTCCGGTATGGCCCGGCGCGTTGCGCGCGGCCCCGTCTTGCCGCAGTCCTCGCCCCACCGGCGAACCGCCCCCGTATCGATATCGAACAGGTCGAGGACCCGGCCCAAAGTCTGATCGATCAGGGCCTCGACCGAATCCGGTGCCGCGTACATGGCCGGGACGGGCGGGTAGACGATCGCGCCGATCTCCGTCGCGCGCAGCATCGATTGGAGGTGACCGGCGTGGAGCGGCGTTTCACGCACCATCAGGACAACCCGGCGACGTTCTTTGAGCGCCACGTCCGCCGCGCGGGTGAGAAGGCCGGCAGTGACTCCGGTGGCGATCTCCGACAGGCTGCGAATCGAACAAGGCGCGACGATCATCCCGTCTGTGCGGAAAGAGCCGCTGGCAATAGCGGCGGCGATATCGTCGTTTGCATAGGCAATATCGGCGAGGGCCCGGACATCGGCAGCTTTGTGGCCGGTTTCATGGGCCAAGGTGACCTCGGCCGACCGCGTCATGACCAAATGTGTTTCGACTCCGGCCCCGCGCAGCAACTCCAGCAACCTGATGCCGTAGATGACGCCGGACGCGCCGCTGATCCCGACGATCAAGCGCCGCAGCATCATGTCTTGCGCCCCATTCGCCAACGGTGACCTAGTAGCCGGCCGCATGGGCACGCGGCTGCGTGCCCGCGTGGAGGAATCCAGCGAGAGACATGAAATCGAATATCGGCAGTTCGACTGCCTGCTGAATGCGCCGGGCATAGACCGGATAAAGCGCGCATTCGAGGATGATGGCTCCCATATCGGGCGTTTCCGCGATCATCTCCTTGGCCGTCTCGACCAGTTCGGCGCAAAGTTTGTCCGTGTCGAGCGAGCCCCGACCATTCAACACGCCCTCGCGGAACTCAGGCTTGTCCTGCATGCCGGCGACGACGATCGGCGCATCTTCTTCGATTCCGGTCAGCGCAAGAACGTCCGGGCGCAAACGGTCCGAATGGGCGGTGATCACACCGATCGGACGTCCTCCAAGCCCGGCGGCAACGAACGGAAGCTGGAGCAGGCTGGAAAGTCCGACCGGCACATCGACGGAATCCGCCACGGTCCGCTGATACTTGATCATGAAGCCGCAATTGCTGGTGATCGTCTTCACCCCCTGGGCGGCGAGCTCACGCGCCATCTCGACGACCGTGGGTTCGAGCGCCGGATCGCATTTCGTCACCCGCTCGGCGGTTGCACCCGGCACCGTCCGGAACAGCGTGGGATAATCGTAGCTTGAGGCGTTGCCCATATCGCCGCCCGGAACGCGGCACTCCTCGAAATCGAGCAGCAGCACGCCAATGGCATGGCCGTAGTGATATGCGCCCGGGCGCTTGCGATAAACCGGCATGGTGGCTCATTCCTCATCCTGCGAACTACCGGTCAAAGTAGTGCGGCTCCCGAGGGCGGTCCAGTGCGCGACAACGCTCGACCCCGGACATGCGCCAAGCGTATCGTTCGATAGAAGAAATCATACCGACATGGGGAAGGACGGGGGAATGAGCGACGCGCCGACACGGGTTTCCTGCGATATCGACTTCGACAAGGACGGCCGCCAAGCGTCTTTTCTGGCGGTGGCCAATTCAGTGAACGAATCGGCCTACGGCACGGTCACGATCCCTATCTACCAGTTCAAGAACGGCGACGGACCCACCATTTTCCTGTCGGGCGGCGTACATGGCGACGAATACGAAGGTCAGGTGGTCCTGCGAAAATTGGCCCAATCCCTCGACGTCGCGAAGGTTCGTGGCCGCGTCATCGTCCTGCCCAGCATGAACCTGCCCGCGGCGCTGGCAGGCAAGCGCCTCTCGCCGATCGACAACCTGAACCTCAACCGTATTTTCCCGGGCAAGGCCGACGGCAGCATCACCGAAACCATCGCCCACTATGTCAGCCACGTCCTGCTGCCGCTGACCGATATCCAGGTCGATCTGCATTCGGGCGGCACGACCCTCGATTACATCCCCTGCATCATCATGAACGAGCAACCGGGGGACAAAGAGCGCGAGCGCAAGACCCACGAAGCGCTGATGGCTTTCGGTACGCCGATCGCGCTGATCTCCAAGGCATTGGATGCGACCGGCCTGTTCGAAGTCGAATGCGATGTGCGCGGCATCCTGAATCTGAACGCCGAATTGGGCGGGGCAGGCATGGTGCGCAAGCATATCGTGGAGATCGCCGAGACGGGAATCCGCAATCTGCTGATTCATTTCGGTATCATGGAGGGGGAGATCGCTCGGCCGGAAACCATGGGTCGCGAGCCTTCGCGACTGATGAAGATCGCCGATTTCGACTCATTCGCGATGGTGCCGGACGACGGGCTGTACGAACCCTTCATCGAACTGGGAGACACTGTCGACGCGGGTCAGGCGATCGGTCAGGTTCACTACCTGCACCATACGGACAAGGAGCCTTGGGTCGTCCATACGAAAGCAGCGGGGACGCTCATCAACAAGCGCCCGCCGGGCAAGGTATCGCGCGGCGACAATGTCGCGATCTTCGCAGTCGATACGACCTATCCACCGGATTGAGGGCGGCGCGACACCTGAGCAAGGAGGGGAGTGCAATATGGCGCAGATCGAGGGGCATACGGGCGCAGGAGCCGGCGCGACGGCGGGAATTGCGGAACTGACGGCCAGCTACGATGCCGGCGTCGGGCCGCTGGGACGAATCGGTTTCGTCGCCCTGGCCAACGGCTACACGGCCGAGCACGAGGTCGGCCGCATGCTGCCGGAGGGCTTCGTCCTCTACATCACGCGGGTGTGGAGCGACAATTCCGTCACCCTCGACAATCTGCGCCGGATCGAAAGCGACCTGACCCGGGCAGTGGGGATGATCCTGCCCCAGGACGAGTTGGACGTGATGGTCTATTCCTGCACTTCGGGCACGGTCGCCATCGGAGAGGAAGCGGTCGCCCGCTGCATCCATGCGGCCAGGCCCGGCATACCGGTCACGAACCCGATCACCGCTGCGCTGGCCGCCTTCGAAGCGCTGAAGGTCGGGCGCATCGCCCTCCTTACCCCCTATGTCTTCGAGGTGACCTCGGCCATGCGGGACTATTTTACGGGCCGCGGGCTGGAGGTCTCCAAAACCGCCAATTTCAACATCGAGCTCAACTCGGACATCCAACGCGTCAGCCCGGCCTCGATCCGCGAGGCAGCCTGCGCCCTCGACCTCGATGGCGCGGACGCGCTGTTCGTTTCCTGCACCGCCCTGCGCACGGCGGAAGTGATCGAGGAGATCGAAGACGCCATCGGCAAGCCCGTGGTGACCAGCAATCAGGCCCTCGCCTGGCATGCCCTTCGGCTGGCCGGCCACGACAAGGCCATACCCAGTCTGGGCCGGCTATTTCGTTTGTGACCCGCCCTTGGGGCCAAATGATTTGACGGTAATGTTGAAAGCGATGGAGATGCGCTCGCCCGGCCCGTGATACGGGTTGACGTAGTGGTAGAGCCAGGCGGGAAAGACCAACATCAGACCGTTTTCGGGCTCGACCTTGTGCTTGCCGCCGAAAGGGCTGCCGGGCAGTTCGATCATGTCGGCGCCCAGGCGCGGCTCAAGAAATTCGATATAGCCGGTCTCATGGGCCTCGGGGTCCGGCTGGCCGACATCGACGTAATAGACCCCCGAAAAGGAACAACCCGGGTGGTTGTGAATCTTGTTGTAGTCGCCCTGGCGCGAGACGTTGGCCCAGGCGACGACCTGCAACTCGCCCTGCTGGGCCGCTCCTTTCTCCGCAGAAAGGATCTGAAGCATCCGGCGCGCCCCGCCTTGGATCCAGCGCTTGAAGACCTGGATTTCGGGCTCGTTCCATTCCAGGAGATCGTCCTTGGAGTGCCAGCCGCCGACATTGCTGCGGCGGATCCCCTCCTCTGCCACGGCGCGGGCCAGGACGATCTCGCGCAAGCGCGGATTGACCGCCTCCGCCTCCGGCGCTTGGTAGCGCACGATCGGTGTCGGAAAAGCAAGGACGGAACCGTCCTTCAGCTTGATTTCAAGGGGCATGGCGGGGCCGGCGATCCAGATGATTGGAGTGGCGCGCCAGTGTCCTGCCGTACGTCTGATTTGCCAAGCCTTGCCGCCCGTCGGCGCGGCCACATTAACAGGGACGTTGCGGCCCGGCCCCCCTTGCGCTAATCGAAGGGCCGGCCGCCCATCCGGCGTGCCAATCCCATATCGGTTCAAAGATCGGGGGCCGCCTTGCACCGCTATCGCACCCATACCTGCAACGACCTGCGCGAAAGCCATGTCGGCGAGACCGTGCGTCTATCCGGCTGGGTCCATCGAAGACGCGATCATGGCCAGCTCCTCTTCGTCGATCTGCGCGACCATTTCGGCATCACCCAATGCGTGATCGATGTCGGCAGCCCGCTCTTCGCCAAGGCCGATGCTCTGCGCAACGAAAGCGTGGTTCGAGTCGAAGGGCCGGTCGTCGCCCGCTCCGAAGAGACGATCAACGACGGCCTTGCCACCGGCCGGGTGGAGGTCCGAATTGCGGACCTCGAGGTGCTTTCTGCGGCCGAGACGCTGCCTTTCCCGGTCAACAGCGATGCCGACTACCCCGAGGACATGCGGCTGCGTTACCGCTTCCTCGATCTGCGGCGCGAGGAGAACCATCGCAACATCATCCTGCGCGCACGGATCATTGACAGCATCCGCCGGCGCATGGTCGACGCGAGCTTCCAGGAATTCCAGACCCCGATCCTGACTGCGACCTCGCCCGAGGGCGCGCGCGATTTTCTCGTGCCCAGCCGCCTGCATCCGGGCAAGTTCTACGCCCTGCCGCAGGCGCCCCAACAGTTCAAGCAGCTCATCATGTGTTCGGGCTTCGACCGCTATTTCCAGATCGCGCCCTGCTTCCGCGACGAAGACAGTCGCGCCGACCGGTCGCCGGGCGAGTTCTACCAGCTCGACCTCGAAATGGCCTTCGTCGAGGAGAACGACGTCCTGACGGCGGTCGAGCCCGTGCTGCACGGTGTCTACGACGAATTCTCGGACGCGGCGCTGACGCCGATGCCCTGGCCGCGCATCCCCTACGCCGAATCCATGATGAAATACGGCAACGACAAGCCGGATCTGCGCAACCCCCTCGTCATCGCCGACGTGACGGAAGCCTTCCGAGGCTCGGACTTCAAGATTTTCGCAGGACAGATCGAAAAAGGCGCGGTGGTGCGGGCCGTGCCCGCACCGAAGGCGCAGGATCGGCCGCGTTCCTTCTTCGACAAGATGAACGATTGGGCACGCGAACAGGGCGCCCCGGGCATGGGCTGGATCGTCTTCGAAAAAGGCGGCGGGCGCGGTCCGATCGCCAAGAATCTGAGCGACGAGCGCCTCGCTTTGTTGAAGAAATTGGCGGGAGTTGGCGAAGGCGATGCGCTGTTTTTCGCCTGCGATCGCGAGAGCGGCGCGGCGCGGCTGGCCGGGCTCGCCCGCGATAAGGTGGGGCAGGACCTCGACTTGCTCGAGAAGGACGCGTTCCGGTTCTGTTGGGTCGTCGACTATCCGATGTACGAAATGGACGAGGAAACCGGCCGGATCGATTTCAGCCACAACCCCTTTTCCATGCCCCAGGGCGGTCTCGAAGCTCTGGAGAGCAAGGAACCGCTCGACGTCCTGGCCCATCAATACGATGTCGTCTGCAATGGGGTGGAGCTGGGCAGCGGCGCGATTCGGAACCATCTGCCGGACGTGATGGTGAAAGCGTTCGGAATTGTCGGCTACGGCCGCGAAACGGTGGAAAGCAGCTTCCCGGCCCTGCTGAACGCCTTCAAATACGGCGCGCCGCCCCATGGCGGGCTGGCCCCCGGGGTCGACCGGATGGTGATGCAGATCGCCGATCTACCGAATATCCGCGAAGGGATCCTCTTCCCCATGAACCAACGGGCCGAGGACTTGCTGATGGGGGCGCCCGCGGCCCCCGACGACAAGCAACTCGAGGAATTGCACATCCGCGTGCATCTGCCGCCCGAGTTGCGCGAGACGCCCCCAGCCAAGGACTAGCCGGCGCGAATCTCAGGCGGCTGCGGGGCGGTTCAGTTCGCCTCGCCGCAGGGCGCGGCCCGGTCTGTCGCCGGTATGGCTTCCTCCCCGCCAGACGATCCGCCCGTTCACCATCACCAGCGCGATTCCGTCGGCCGGCTGTTTCGGATCGTCGAAACTGGCACGGTCTATCACGGTCGCGGGGTCGAACAGGACAAGGTCGGCAAAACCTCCTTCCCGCACCACGCCCCGATCCTTGAGGCCGAAGCGTTCGGCGGGATAGGCGGTCATGCGACGCACCGCTTCCTCCAGCTCGAACAGGCCCAGATCGCGGCAATAGTGGCCGAGCACACGGGGGAAGGTGCCCCAGAGGCGGGGATGCGGATGGGTGTCGTTGGGTAGGCCATCGGAGCCGATCATCGCCCGGGGGTGGGACAGGATGCGCCGCACGTCTTCTTCGTCCATGGAGAAATAGATCGCGCCGGCCGGTTGCAGGCGGTCGATCGCCTCGTCCACCGAGCAGCCGAGTTCGGCCGCGACGTCCTCCAGGTCCCGGCCCTGGGCGGTGGGCATGGGAACCGACCAGGCGATCATGATGCGCTGGGCCTTTGCGCAGAACTCCCGTAGCAGCACGGTCGAGGACGCCGTATAGGGGTAGACGTCCAGGGCAACCGGCTGGCGCCGCGCCGCGCTGTCGATATGCCGGAGGGTCTCCGGGCTTCGCCCGAAATTCTTGATGCCGTGAACCTTGTGATGGGAGATGACCACGGGCGCCCCGGTCTCGCGCCCGATCAGGAAGGATTCGTCCAGCGCCGCCATCACATGCTCGCCCTCGTCGCGCATATGGGTGCAATAGAGGGCGCCGTAATCCGTTAGCGCCTTGGCGATACCGACGATTTCCTCCGTCGGCGCGGCCGCGGCCGGCGGGTAGTTGAGGCCCGTGCTGAACCCAACGGCGCCCGCGTCCAGGGATTCCGCCAGTCGGTCGCGCATGACCGCGATCTCCGCCTCGGTCGCCGCCCGGTCCAGGCTGTCCATCGCGCCGACCCGCAAGGTCGAATGGCCGGTCAGGCACGCGGCGTTGAGCGAAGGCGGATCCTTATCGAGACCGTCCAGGAAATCGACGAATCCGCCGAAGCGCCATTGGCCGTCGCCGGCGACAAGGTCGAGCGGCGGCGGCGGACGTCCGTCGATCGCCAAGGGAGCCAGACTCACCCCGCAATTGCCGACCACCACCGTGGTCACGCCCTGGCTGACTTTGGGCGTCATCTCGGGCGTGTTCAGCAAGGCAAAATCGTCATGGGTATGGACGTCGATGAAACCGGGCGCGAGGACGAGGCCCGAAGCGTCGATCATGCGTCCGGCCGAAACCTGCGCGAGATCGCCAAGCGCCACGACGCGATCGTCGGTCACCGCGACATCGGCCCGGCGGCGCGGCGCACCGCTGCCGTCGATCAGGTCCGCGCCCCGAATCAGAACATCGCAGGATGTGGGAAGAGTCGAATCGGCCATGGCGTCACCTCCGACCGGCACTCTAGCCGAGGAGACCGCGCCGATCAGTACGGGAAAGGCGGGAAATTGTAGGATGGGAGGGAGAGAAAGGGAGGAAAGTATGAGCCAACGCTGGACGCATCGGCCGGAGGGATCGAATTGGGGGGATTTCGGGGCGGACGATCAATTGGGCCGTCTCAACCTGCTGACGCGGGAGAAGGTTCTCCAGGGCGTCGCCGAAGTGAAGGAAGGGCGCGCCTTCTGCCTGAGCCTGCCGCTGGACTATCCGGGCGGCAATCTGTTGAGTCCGGGCCGCCATCCGCCGGAACTGCGCGCCGCCATGCGCGACGGTCAGCCCTTCATGAACTTCCCGTTGAGCCACCGGGACCCGCATTTCACGGATGTGGTCTGCGACGACATGGTGCTGATCCACCTCCAGTATTCGAGCCAGTGGGATTCCCTCGCCCATATGGGCAGCCTGTTCGACGCCGATGGCGATGGGGAGGCCGAGATGGTCTTCTACAACGGCTACCGCGCGGGCGAGCACGTCAAAGGCCCGAACGAGGAGGCCGGTCCAGGCGCGCTGTCGCTCGGCATCGAAACCATGGCGGAAACGAGCGTGCAGGGCCGCGGCGTGATGGTCGATCTCCACGCCCATTTCGGCCGTGCGAGAGAGCAGGTCGGCTATGACAGCCTGATGAGGGTCATGGAGACGGATTCGGTGACGGTCGAGTCCGGCGACATGCTCTGCCTGCACACCGGCTTCGGCGCGATGCTGCTCGAGCTCGAGCGCAATCCCGATTGGGACAGTCTCCATAACTCATGCAGCGTGCTCGACGGCCATGACGAGCGCCTGCTGGAATGGATCACCGATAGCGGCATCGCGACGATCTGCACGGACAACTTCGCCGTCGAGGAATACCCGAAGGTCGGCGAGGAATTGTCCCTGGACCGCCAGCAGGCGGCCTATCCGATTCACGAACACTGCCTGTTCAAGCTCGGCCTGCCGCTGGCGGAACTCTGGCACCTGACCGAACTGGCGGGCTGGCTGCGCGCCAACCACCGCAGCCGCTTCCTGCTGACCGCCCCGCCGCTGCGCCTCCCAGGCGCCGTCGGCTCTCCTGTGACGCCGGTGGCGACGGTTTAGCCGCTCTTTGGCTCGGGCTCCTCGATCGGGCCGCCGGCCTCGCGCCAAGCGCCGAAACCGCCGCCGATATGGGCGACAGGTTTCAAGCCCATACGCTGGAGTTGCTGGGTGGCCAGGGCCGAGCGCAGCCCGCCGGCGCAGAACAGCACGAACTCCTTGCCGGAGCCGAAGAGCTCGTTGTAGTAGGGGCTTTCCGGGTCGACCCAGAATTCGAGCATGCCGCGCGGCGCATGGAAGGCGCCGGAAACCTTGCCTTCCCGCCGAAGTTCGCGAACGTCGCGGATATCGATGAACTGGACGTTCTCGTCGCCGAGCTTGGCCTTCGCTTCCTCCGCCGAATAGGTCTTGATCTCGGCTTCGGCTTCCGCGACCAACTGCTTGTAACCGATTTCCATCGCCATTTTTCGACCCCTTCCGCGCTGCGCTCAGCCCTTGGTTTAGGCCGCGCGGGCATCGGATGCAACGTCAGGCGGCGAAGGCGTCGCGCAATTCCGCCAAACGACGTTCGAGCGTCTCCGGCGGGTAAACTGTGGGCGGCGCGGCACCCCAGATCGGCTTCGGCCAGGCGGCGTCTTCGGTAAACCGCGCGATCGCATGGACATGCAACTGCGCAACGCTGTTGCCCAGGGCGGCAACATTCAGCTTGTGCGGCGAATAGAGCCGTTCGAGCACATCCGTCGCGCGCACGATCTCGTCCATCAGGCTTGCCCGGTCCGCCGGTTCCAACTCGCGGATTTCCCGAATGCCCGGACGTTCGGGCACCAGGATCAACCAGGGATAGTTGGCATCGCGCGAAAGCAGCACGCGGCACAGGGCCAGACGGCAGACATCCTCGGTATCAGCGGCGAGGCGCGGGTCGAGATCGAACACCATGGCACTCCGGTCGGTCGGTACAGGCCGGGTCAGCCTGCCCCAGTATCCAGCCTTCGATTGCGCGCGCAACCCGGCCAGTCGGATCGCCGGGCGGGCGATGCCCGAGAAGGACGTTCAGCATGCCGAACAGGCCGACGACCGAATCGAACCGGTCTTCTCCCGCCGCATCCGCGCCGAAACCATCCTGGATGGCCAGGATCAGGTCCGGATCCAGCTCGACATCGACCTTGTCGGCCCAATCCAGCAACGGCCGCGCGGCGCCGGACCGACTGGCCTGAACCCGCTTGCCGGTCCGGTCGCCCGCTCTCGGCGTCGGGAAACGGACGCCCAAATGGCCGTAGCACTCGCCTGGATAGGTCTCCGCAACAACCACTTGCCGCGTATCCAGCAAGTCGAACAAGGGGCCGTCAAAGGGCCAAAGCGCAACGTCCTGCGTGGGATCGCGAAGCGCGGGTTGCAGGCAATCGCGCCACCCGGCGATCATGCCCTTGCCGACCTGGTTCGCGCCGAGGGTCCAGAACATCGGGCAAGCCGCCCGTCGCGTTTCCGTCGCATGATCGCAAGGCCGATAGAGGTCCGCCCGGTCGGACAATCCCAAGGCCTTCACCAACCAATCCTGACGAGCGCCCCCCTTGCCGACCGCCCCCTTCGGATAAAACGGCCGATGCGGTCCTATGTCCGAAACATCGGCTGCAACGTCGAAGAACCGCACCCATTCGCCCTTGCCCAGATCGGGCAAAAGCCCGGCAAAAGATTCGACTCCGGCCAATCGTGCATAGGCTGCCGGCAGACCGAGCGGAAAGTCGAAACCGACGAAGGCGTTTCCACCCTGCCCGGCAGCCTCGGCCATCTCCGCAAGAAAGCCGGACGCTTCCCCCACCGGCCGGGGCGTCTCGGCCTGATAGCGTCCGTCCGATCTTCGGCGGGCGATGGCACACCACCGCTTGCCCGGATGGATGCTCCAATCCGCATGGACGACGATTTGGGGTGGGCGTCCCGCGCTCACCCCGCGCGCGCGATCTCTTCTTCGATGGCCCGGCCGACTTCCTCGGTCGTCGCCTTTCCGCCCAGATCGCGGGTCTTGACCCCCTCGGCCACACTTGTGGCGATGCCCTCGTTGATCGCGGCCGCGGCATCGGCATGTCCCAAGGTCTCGAGCATCATGGCGCCCGACCAGATCTGTCCGACCGGGTTGGCGATACCCTTGCCGGCAATGTCGGGAGCCGAGCCGTGGACCGGCTCGAACATCGAAGGCAGATCGCCTTCCGGATTGATGTTGCCGGAGGCCGCGATGCCGATACTGCCGGCCACGGCAGGTCCCAAATCCGAAAGGATATCGCCGAACAGGTTGCTGCCGACGACCACATCGAACCAATCGGGATGCTGGACGAAATGGGCGGTCAGGATGTCGATATGGTACTGGTCCGTCGCGATATCGGGGTAATGCGCGGCCATCGCCGCGAACCGCTCGTCCCAATACGGCATGGTGTGGATGATACCGTTGGACTTGGTGGCGGAGGTAACGTGCTTGGCGGGCCGCGTCTGCGCCAATTCGAAGGCATAGCGCAGGATCCGGTCCACACCCTTGCGGGTGAAGATGGATTCCTGCACGACCATCTCCTCCTCCGTCCCGACATAGAGACGGCCGCCGATCTCGGAATACTCGCCTTCGTTGTTCTCGCGCACGACGACGAAATCGATGTCCTCGGGCGTGCGATCCGCAAGGGGCGATCGGACGCCCGGCAGCAATTTGACGGGCCGAACATTCGCGTATTGCCGCATGGCCCGGCGAATCGGGATCAACAGACCCCAAAGCGAAACATGGTCCGGTATGCCGGGCAGCCCGACCGCACCGAGAAAAATAGCATCGAACGCCTTCAACTGTTCGATCGCATCTTCCGGCATCATGCGCCCTGTCTCGCGGTAGCGCGCGCAGCTCCAATCGAGCGACGTCCAGTCGAATTCAATGCCGAACCGCCGTCCCGCGGCCTCGCAGGTGCGGATGCCTTCGGGCACGACCTCGGTCCCGATGCCATCGCCGGCGATAACCGCGATGCGGTATTTCTTTGCGTTGTCGCTCACGTATGCGCCCTCAACCCATGAACATGCCGCCGTTCACCCGGATCGTCTGACCCGTGATATAGGCGGCCTCATCGGAAGCGAGAAAGCACATGGCGTTCGCCACGTCCATCGGATCACCGTAGCGCTTCATCGGAATCATCTTAAGGGCAGCGTCTTTTCCCTCCTGGTCGATGGTCTCGAACATTTCGGTGGCAATATAGCCGGGAGAAACCGCGTTAACGGTCACACCCTTATCCGCCACCTCGGTGGCAATGGCCCGCATCATATTCGCGACGCCCGCCTTCGCCGCGGTACAGGCGGTCATCTTGTTGGGGCCGAAATCGTATTTCTCGGAGATGATCGAAGTCGTGGCCAGAAGGCGACCGTATCCGCGCTCGATCATTTGGGGCAGACAAGCCTGAGACAGATGAAAATAGGCGTCGAGCATGTTGTGGGTCGCGGCGTGCCAATCTTCCTCGGTGTGGTCGAGGAACGGCTTGTCGATAATGACGCCGGCATTGGCGACAACAATGTCCAGCACGCCAAAATGTTCGGTGGCCTTGTCAACCAAGCGCCGCGCTTCGGCCCGGTCGCCCACATCGGCCGGAATCACGACCACCTCCCCGCCTTCTTCGCGCAAGGCTTCGGCGGCGGCCTCGGCGAGTTCGATCGAGCGCACGCAGTTCAGCGCAACCTTCGCACCCGCGCGCACGAACCGCGCCGCGATGGCCCGTCCGATCCCCCGCGCGCTGCCAGTGATCAACGCGGATTTTCCGCTCAAATTCATCTCGCCCTCCCTTCGTATCCCGACCGGAATGGTAGCAATCGAAGGGCGTCAGCCATAGAGGAGGAGACAGGCGATCACGGCGCCGGCGATGCCCGCCGCATCTGCCGTCAGGGCCACGGGCAAAGCATGGCGCAGCCGCCGAATCCCAACCGCCCCGAAATACACGGCGAGGACATAGAAGGTCGTCTCGGTCGAGCCTTGAAGCGTGCTGACGAGATACCCCGTGTAGCTGTCCGGTCCGACCGAAGGATCGTTGATGATGGAGGCGAGTATTCCGTAGGCGCCGGAACCGGAGAGAGGACGCAGCAAGGCCATAGGCAAGGCATCCGACGGCAGGCCGACCAGGGAGGTGACCGCACCCAGAGGCTGGACGATCAAATCCATCGCACCACTTGCGCGAAACATGCCGACAGCGACCAGGATCGCGACGAGATAGGGGATGATGCGAATCGCCACCTGAAAACCGTCGCGCGCGCCATCCACGAAAACTTCGTAGACCCTTACCCGGCGCGCCACGCCATAGCCGAGCAGTCCAATCATGAGACTCGGAATGATCCATGGACTGATGACCCGGCCATACACCACGGTCAGGGGAACCAATGCGACGATACCTGCGAAGGTCAGCAAGGAAACCCAGCCGGGATATCCGGTCGGAGTCTCAGTCGTCGCTGCTGCCTCTGGAATTGGTTTCTCGACCGGCTCCGGCTCGATCTCGGCCGGCGCCAAATCAGGATCCGGCACGCGCGAGGCACGCTGGTACAATTTCGCGGCCAATACGGCCACGGTCGTCGAGCATAGGGTCGCGAACAAGGTCGTCGGCACTATTCCGGCGGGATCGGCGCTCCCCGCAGCGGCGCGCAACGCGATCACCCCGGTCGGCAGAAGAGTGACGCTCGAGGTGTTGATCGCCAGGAACAGAACCATGGCATTCGAAGCCGTGCCCTTCGCGGGGTTCAGCTTTTCGAGCTCCTGCATGGCGCGAATGCCGAACGGCGTGGCGGCGTTACCGAGTCCCAGAACATTCGCGGACATGTTGAGGATCATGGCCCCCATAGCCGGGTGATCGGGCGGCACTTCAGGAAAGAGCCGTGCCATTCCGGGGCGGACCAACCGCGCGATCACCGTCAGCAGACCGCCCGCCTCCGCCACCTTCATCAGCCCCAGAAACAGCGCCATGACGCCAACCAGACCGATAGCCAGGGTAACCGAAGCGCCGGCGGCATCGATCATACCGATCGACAGGGCCTCCATCGGGGTCTTGGCATCCAGATCGACCGGAATCCAGGTGAGTTGGCGAAAGGCGGCAACCAGGAAGGCGATCAGGACAATGGCGAAGAAGACGGCGTTCACGACGGCTCCGTTGGGCAGCGAGCCATCAGGCTGCCGCTCCGATCCGCTCCCCGCAACGGAAAACGGGCCGTGCCCCTATTCTTTTTGTTGCAACGCCCGCACTCGTTCCCGCAGCCATGCATAATCGAGAACGAAGCGGGCAATTGCCGAACAACCTTCAGGAACACGGTTCCGGCCGCAAGGCTGCGGCAGAGTTTCCAGCTCCTCCGCGGCCCGAACTTGCACAGCGGCGGAATAGGCTGGCAGCTCCGGCGCGACGATCGCGCTAGAAGCGCCCGTCGCGCAACCGCTCAAGAACGCCAGCGCGGTCGGCAGGAAAAACCGCCCCCATCCGGACGGCCGCGGCAAGCCCCGCGCGAGCCTGATCCAAGGCTGCTTCGCTGTAGCCGAGGCGGCGCAGACTGCGGTCACGACGCCAATCCGCGATCGCTTCGACGATCGCGGCCAGCAAGGCGCCAAGGACCGCTTGGATAAGCGTTGCCACATTACGGCTTCGGCAAGCGGGCGCGCACCAGTTCGGCGAGAGCATCCGGGGTCACATTGAAACGCGCGAGAGCATCCGGCGTGTGGGCCACGACATAGGACACAGCCTCACGTACGGTGGTGTTTCGAACGTCGATGGTCGAAAGGTCTTGGCCCTGCTCGCGTGCCCGGTTGGCTGCATAGTTCACGCCCGATGCAAGGGCTCGCTCGAGATAGGCGCGCACCTCGTTATCGGCGCCCAGTTTGAGCTTCCGCCCCAACCAGGCCAGGACCCAACCGCCGACCGCAAGAACGATCGCAACCAGGATATCGATACCGAAGTCGATCAAAGGCGTCAGGTCGATCATGTGTCGCTCTCCTAGTTCAGCTGGACGGAAGGTCGTTCGACGCCGGGGCAGGTTCGAGAACCCGAAACGCTTCGCCGAACGCGATGATGCAGGCGCTGCCATCGGCGTGGACCCGCAAGGCCGTCCAACTGCCCAAGGGGCCGGCCAGGGTCTCGATCACGACCGGGCCCATCAGGGCTCGCGTGACCGGGACTTCGCCATGGGTGCTGTTCAGCATCGTCACGATCGAGGCGCGTTCTCCGCACCGCGGCACCTGGGCCTGCGCCGGAACGAAAAACGCCGCCCCGAGGGCGGCGACAATTGTCAGGACAGCAATAATTCTCTTAGGCATGCACAATCCTTTCCTAATGTTGCTGGTTCGGCTCCGAATTCCCGGGTAATTGCGCGCGATGGCGTTCGCCGTACTGGCGAAACAGAAAGCCTCTGACCTCTTCCATCTGGCGCCTCACCAAGCGCAATTCCGTTTCGATTCCGGCCAGCCGCTCGCCTGTGCCGTTATGGGCAGGCATCGTCCGATGTTCCTGCACGTCGCGTTCGATGACCGTCACGCGAGACTCCAGGCGTGCGATTCGTTCGGACTGGATGGCCGGCGACTGGACCACCCAGACCGCAGCGCCAACCAGGGCCACCACCATGGTTAGCGCAAGCGAACCCAGTCCCACGACCCAACCCCGAATCGCGCTATTGGGCATTCCGTCCAAGGTCATGATTCAGATGTTCTTCCCGCGCGGATCGACCCAGCCCGTCGTCGCGATCATGAGGTCGGTCGTGCTCGCGTCCGAACGCGCGACGATCCGCCCGTTTGTGTCCGTCACCATCCGAAACTGTCCCGCATCGCGCGCGGATGTCGCGCCAGGCTCGGAGTTGATGGCGCGCAAGTTGTTGAACGGCGCGGCATTATCGTCCGGTGCTTCGTCATTCTGTGCCTTCGGTCGAAGGACGACGTTCGCTTGGATGCGCTGAACGGAGCCATTGAACACCGCAAGAACGGGAAGGCCGGTCGGCACGGTCAAGGTGATGTCGAGCGATGTGGTCCCCAGAGAGGAGGTGTCCAGATCGGCGGGCGGATCGGCCCACATGAACTCGTCGCCGACTTGGGTGAAGCTCACGATATTCGGTGTCCCGTCCGTCAGCACGGACCCGATGCGCCGCTTGAGCGTGTAGCCGCTCGGCATGGTCGGGCTCGCCAGAGAGGTCGAGAACAGCACGTCTCGCGTCCCGTCCGTCTTGCCGATGACGAAGACGTGATACCAAGTGCTGTTTGCGATCGATCCCGTGTCGAGCCCGCCAGTGCCCGTGCCCTCCGTGAAGGCTGAGAAGGTCTTGGTGAAGGCCGAGGATAGGGTCAGGCCCGTCTCGCCGTCGTCGGCGCAGCCCAGGCCCGCAGCGATCCCTACCGTCGTCGCGGCGGATTTCGAAAGGATAAGTCCGTCAATGTAGCCGCGCAGCGCGACCGGAGTCGCCCAAGCGGCCTGATCCGCGCCCTGGCGGAGGATCTGGCCTTCCCCCCCCTTCGCCAGCCGCTCGGGCCCGACGGCGCCCTCGATCAGCATGTCGCCGCGCATCGTGAACACGTCCTGCTCGGCTCCAAGCGTCGCCCGCGCGGTCGCGGCGTCGGCGTCGTTGAACAGCGTGTCGATAAAGGACGAAACCGGTCCGAGGTTCGCGCTCGTGCCGACAGCAGCAACCGGATTGCCGCCGCCGTCGAAGGCGAAGAACTTCCCGGCTCTATCGCTCTCGATCGGCAAGTCGAGTGTCGTCGCCGTATCCGATGCCGGAACCTGAATTGCCCGATCGAGCCTTTCGGCATGCTGGTGCGCGATCATGGTGAGCTTGTCGAGCGCCTGCTCGTGCGCCTTGGCTGGAAACTCGCCGCCTTCCGGATAGTCCGTTCCCTGTGTCTCTGGAACGATCCGGCGGATCACGAGACTCTGGCCGACGGCCGGGGTGTGGTCGGTGGGGCTGGTCACAACGGTCAACGTCCCGCCAGCCTCGTTTCCCGCTCCGCTGAGAGTGTAATGCGTGCCTGCCTCCCAGGCCGTCTCTCCCCCCACGCTGTCACGCAAGATAATGGTGATATGCCCATCCTCGAGAAAGAGAAACGGCACCGAAAACGATATTGTTGCCCCGTCGCCCGTATAGGCCACACGGCTAGTCGAAGTGGATACGGTCATGGATCCTGTTTCATGTCGAAGGTTGAACTCTAGGTTGATCGAGCGTTCTAGCGCGACTTCATGGCCGACTGTTCCGCTCTACGTCGCGCTTCGAAATATGGCAGATACGTCAAATGCTCGTTCGCTTGCACAACCCGCTGATCAGCCAGCAGGGAATGGCCATGCGCCACATCTGCTCGCGATTGATTGCGCAATGTCAGCGCACTCAATTCTCCCCGGCTGTCTTCGGACAAATCCGCCAGAGCAAGAAGCGGGCTCCCCTCCAGCGCGACGCCGGCCGCACCGAATCTTGCGCGCCGACTGGCGTAGGCTTCGTTTGCCCGGCGCCGAGCATTTTTCTCTTCCTGGGAATTCTGCTGTTGAACACGGGCCGTCGCTTGATGGGCAAGTTGTGCCTGCAACGCCGTACGATCTCTTTCCTGGCGGGCGTTGAGCCCCTCTGCGCCATAGGCAATGGCGGGCAACACGTTGGAGAAAAAATCTCCCATATTTTCGGTCCTCGCAAAAAGAATGGAGTCACTTCCGTCAGGCCCGTGGCGGCGCATCACGCCCTCCGATACGAAGCCGAGCCATTCCGCTAAGCGGCACGCCTTCGAGTCGTCCTTTCGAACCGCCGCTTGGACACGGTGCAGACGGAGACGCGCGATTCCCTCCTCCACGCCTCTCCTGATCCAACGCGCTGTCGAAATCCGATGCGCAGACAAATCCACGGAACGTATCAGCCATGCTTCGGCTACCCCCGGCCGCAATACGAACAATCCGCCAGCCGCGACGACCCCTTCATCAGAAGCCAGGGCCCGCGCGAAGCCGCCAACGGCATACAGTTTCGCCAAGGCGTTTGGATCGCCGCATGTCTCCATGGCTTCACGCTCCCGATCCGCCAAGCGCATGCGTTCCACGTGGTCGGGCACGAAAGGAACGAGCCTCATGCCGCTTCGTTGGTCTTGAGCCGCGGCACGAGGGCAAGCAGGGTAAAAGGCGCTGGCGCATCGCCTTTAATCACGATGCGGCTGTCGGAATCGTAGCCGCCCTCGAATTCGATGAAGCGCTCGCCGCTGAACAACGGCACCGCGGCATCCATGGGATCACCGCGCCGGCCGCGTCGTCGAAGGCATTGCAGATCACCGCGCGCCACAGGGCGCGCTCGCCGGTCGTGGCGTGCATCGCAAACTCCCCTGTCGGAAAGAAAAGGGCCGCCTCTCCGGGCGGCCCCAGCCTGCCTGCGCGGCGTGCGCTCAGGCGGCTTCGTTCGGTTTTCCGGTCTTCTGGACCAGTGCCTTGTTCAGGCTGCTCACCCGCTTCTGGGTGTCTTCGTTGGTCCAGTAGTCTCGGCTCTTGTAGAGCTTGTCGAGTTCCTTGCGCAGCCCGCCCTCGCTGTCGGGCACGCCATCCGACGTCACCATCGCGTCCTCTCCGATTCGTTGTCCGATCTTCGCGAAGATGCGCAGCACCTCCGCCTCGCCCACGACGGCCGAGTATGGCGCGATGTTGACGCCGCTGCTGATGCTGATGTTGAACATGGTGCGGTCGCCCTCCTTGCCGAGGAACATGTCGTTGGAGAGCACGCCGACGTTGGTGGTGGTGGAGGAGAAGCCCCACCACAGCACCTCCTCGCCCTCCTCGTACTGCCCCAGCG
>JABIRQ010000316.1 GCA_018699755.1 Rhodospirillaceae bacterium
GGTCATGTTCGAAAGCCTGAGCGGCAGGCTCGGCGAGGTCTTCGACAAGCTCACGCGGCGCGGCGCGCTGCGCGAGGAGGATGTCGATTCGGCCCTTCGCGAGGTGCGCGTCGCCCTGCTCGAGGCCGATGTCGCCCTGTCCGTGGTCAAGACATTCATCGAGGGCGTGCGCGAGCGCGCGGTCGGCCAGGAGGTGCTGCGCAGCGTCACCCCCGGCCAGATGGTGGTGAAGATCGTCCACGACCATATGGTCGCGATGCTCGGCGGCGCGGCCGAGGAGATCAACCTGCGCGCCGCCGCCCCGGTGTCGATCCTGATGGTCGGCCTGCAGGGCTCGGGCAAGACGACCAGCACGGCCAAGATCGCCAAGCTGCTGACGGGCCGCCAGAAGAAGAAGGTCCTGATGGCGTCCTTGGACGTGCGCCGCCCGGCCGCCCAGGAACAGCTCGCCGTACTCGGCCGCCAGGCGGGCATCGCGACCCTGCCGGTCGTGATGGGCGAGCCGCCGGTCGCCATCGCCAAACGCGCGATGCAGTCGGCCCGCCTCGAAGCCTATGACGTGGTCATGCTCGACACCGCCGGCCGCCTCCATGTCGACGACGAGCTGATGGCCGAGGCCGAGGCGGTGGCCCAGGCGGTGAATGCGGTCGAGACCCTGCTGGTGGCCGACGCCATGACCGGCCAGGACGCGGTCAACGTGGCGCAGAGCTTCGACGAGCGCCTGACCTTGACCGGCATCGTGCTGACCCGGGTCGATGGCGACGCGCGCGGCGGCGCGGCCCTCTCCATGCGCGGGGTCACGGGCCGGCCGATCAAGCTGATGGGCACGGGCGAGGGGCTGGACGAGATCGAGCCCTTCCACCCGGACCGCATCGCCGGGCGCATCCTGGGCATGGGCGATATCGTCGGCCTGGTCGAAAAGGCCCAGGAGACGATGGAGCAGGACGAGGCCGAACGCCTCGCCAAGAAGTTCGAGAAGGGCAAGTTCGATCTCGAGGACATGGCCCAGCAGCTCCGCCAGATGCGCAAGATGGGCGGGCTGGAAGGGGTCCTGGGCCTGCTGCCGGGCATCGGCAAGATGAAGAAGCAGCTGGCCCAGGCCAATGTCGACGAGACCATGCTGGTGCGCCAGGAGGCGATGATCTCCTCCATGACGGTGAAGGAGCGCCGGCGCCCGGAAATCATCAAGGCGTCGCGCAAGCGGCGCATCGCCGCCGGTTCCGGCACCTCGGTGCAGGACATCAACAAGCTGCTCAAGCAGTTCCAGGAAATGCAGCGGATGATGAAGCAGATGAAGAAGCTCGGGCAGAAGGGAATGATGCGCGGCGGCATGCCGGGCATGCCCGGAATGCCGGGCGGCCCCGGTCTGCCGCAACGTTAATTCGATAAAATTCGAAATAAACCGACCGCAAAGAAACGCCGTAACGAAATGAAAGAGAGACATTCGGTATGCTGAGAATTCGCCTGTCGCGGGGCGGGGCCAAAAAGCGCCCCTTCTACCGCATCGTCGTCGCCGATTCGCGCAGCCCGCGCGACGGCCGTTTCATCGAGCGTATCGGCTCCTACGATCCGATGCTCGGCAAGGAAGACCCCAAGCGGATCGTGCTGGACGAGGCGCGGGCGCGCCATTGGCTGGGTGTCGGCGCCCAGCCTTCGGAGCGGATCGCGCGCTTCCTGGGCCAGGCGGGGGTCATCCCGGTGCCGGCGATTCCGGAGCAGACCAAGAAGAACCAGCCCAAGCCCAAGACCGTCGCGCGGATGAAGGAAGCGGAGGAGGCCAAGGTCGCCGCTATCGCCGCCGCCGCCCAGGCTGCCGAGGAAGCGGCCGCCGCGCCGGTCGAGGAGCCCGCCGCCGAGGAGGCTCCGGCCGAGGAAACCGCCGCCGAGGAGGCTCCGGCCGAGGCCGCCGCCGAGGAAACCGCCGCCGAGGAAACCGCCACCGAGGAAGCGCCGGCGGAGGCCGCCGCGGTCGAGGAGACTCCGGCGGAAGAGACGCCGGCCGCAGAGACTCCGGCCCCAGAGACTCCGGCCGAGGAACCTGCCGCTGCCGAAGAGGCTCCGGCGGAGGAGGCTCCCGCGGAGGAGACCCCCGCCAAGGAGACTCCCGCCGAGGAGACTCCGGCCGAGGAGCCCGCAGCGGAAGAAGAGGAGAAGAAGAAGGACTAGTTCGGCGCGGAGCGGTGGCGTGGCGGCGCGGCCGGATCTGGTCTGTGTCGGCGCCTTCGCGGGCGCCCACGGGGTCCGGGGCGCGCTCAAGCTGCGCAGCTTCACCGAGGAGCCCGAGGCGATCGCCCACTACGGCCCGCTCTATGACGAGAGCGGCGAGCGGCGTTTCGAGATCCGCCTGGAGGGGCGTTCGGGCAAGCTTCTCCTGGCGCGCGTGGCGGGGATCGCGGACCGGAACGCGGCCGAGGCGCTGAAGGGCCTGCGGCTTCACGTGCCGCGCGAAGTCCTGCCGCCGCCCGAGGCGGATGAATTCTACGTCGTCGATCTGATCGGCCTGGCCGCCGAGCTGCCCGACGGCGGGGCGTTCGGCACGGTGATCGCGGTCCACGATTTCGGCGCCGGCGAGTTGCTGGAGATCCGCACCGAGGCGGGTCGGAGCGAGATGATCCCCTTCACCGCCGCGGCGGTGCCGGCGGTCGACCGGGCGGCCGGCCGGATCGTGATCGATCCGCCGCCGGGCTTGGTCGGCGGGCCCGTCGAGAAAGGGATCGAGAAAGGGGCCGAGGACGCGGCCGAGGAAGAGAACGAAGACGAAGAAGGAGACGAAACGTGACCCGGCCGGCTTGGCGCGCCACCGTGCTGACGATCTTCCCGGAGATGCTGCCCGGGCCGCTCGGCTGCTCGCTCGCCGGAAAGGCCCTCGAAGGCGGCCTATGGACGTTGGAAACGGTGGACATCCGCGATTTTGCGCGCGATAAACACGCCTCCGTCGATGACGCCCCGTTCGGTGGCGGGGCCGGCATGGTGCTGCGCCCCGATGTGGTCGATACGGCCATCGATGCGGTGGCCGCGGCGCCGGGGCCGGTCATATACCTCTCGCCGCGCGGCGCGCCCCTCACCCAGGCGCGGATCGCGGCGCTGGCTTCGGGGCCGGGCGTGGTCCTGCTCTGCGGCCGCTACGAAGGGGTCGACGAGCGGGTGATCGAGGCGCGCGGGCTGGAGGAGATCAGCCTGGGCGATTTCGTGTTGTCCGGTGGCGAACCGGCGGCGATCTGCCTGATCGACGCCTGCGTGCGCCTCCTGCCGGGCGTGATGGGCGCGGCCGATTCGGCCGAGGAGGAGAGTTTCAGCCGGGGGCTGTTGGAATACCCCCATTACACCCGGCCCCGCGAATGGGCCGGGCGCTGCGTGCCGGAGGAATTGCTCTCCGGGCACCACGAAAGGATCGAGGACTGGCGCCAGGCCGAGGCCGAGCGCATCACCAAGGAACGCCGCCCCGACCTCTGGGTGCGCTACAAGGCGGCCCGGGCGGCCGGCGGCGGAACGGAAAGGAAGTGAGGCCATGAACATCATCGAGCAGCTCGAGGCCGAGCAGACCGCGAAACTGGTGGCGAACCGGCCGGTGCCGGATTTCGACGCCGGCGCCACCCTGCGCGTCCACGTCAAGGTGGTGGAAGGCAGCCGCGAGCGCATCCAGGTCTTCGAGGGGGTGTGCATCGCGCGCAAGAATGCCGGGCTCAACTCCTCCTTCACCGTGCGCAAGCTGAGCTACGGCGAAGGGGTGGAGCGTATCTTCCCGCTGCACAGCCCGCGCATCGATCGGATCGAGGTCGTGCGCCACGGCAAGGTGCGGCGCGCCAAGCTCTATTACCTGCGCGGCCTCACGGGCAAGCGCGCGCGCATCGCCGAGCGCGCGAAGGCGCGCCCGGGCAAACCCGTCGTCGGCGCGGAGCTGCTGGCGGCGGCGGCAGATCCGACCCAGGTGGCGACGGCCGCCGAGGCTTACGATCTGGCCAAGGAGGCCGAGGCCCAGACTGCCGAGGCGCCCGCCGCGGAACAGAACGAGGAACAGAAATAGTCCGGGCGGCAAACCTGGAGCGGAAGCCGGGAGCGAGAGAATGAGTCGGCCGCGCACCCTGTTCGACAAGATCTGGGACAGCCATGTCGTCGATACCCAGGAGGACGGCACCTGCCTCCTCTATATCGACCGGCATCTGGTCCATGAGGTCACGAGCCCGCAAGCCTTCGAGGGGCTGCGCACGGCCGGCCGTCCGGTGCGCCGGCCCGAGGCGACCCTCGCCGTGCCGGATCACAACGTGCCGACGACCGATCGTTCCCAGGGCGTGGACGACGAGGAATCGCGCATCCAGCTCGACGCGCTGGAGACGAACTGCGCCGAGTTCGGCGTGCCCTATATCCCCGTCACCGATATCCGCCAGGGCATCGTCCATATCATCGGGCCCGAGCAGGGCATGACCCAGCCGGGCATGACCATCGTCTGCGGCGACAGCCACACCTCGACCCATGGCGCTTTCGGCGCCCTGGCCTTCGGCATCGGGACCAGCGAGGTCGAGCACGTCCTCGCCACCCAGACCCTGATCCAGCGCCCGGCCAAGAACATGCGCATCGCGGTCGACGGGGCTCTGCCGAATGGGGTCACGGCCAAGGACATGATCCTCGCCATCATCGGCAAGATCGGCACGGCCGGCGGCACCGGCCATGTCATCGAATATGCCGGCGAAGCGGTCCGCGCCCTCTCGATGGAGGGGCGCATGACCATGTGCAACATGTCGATTGAGGCGGGCGCGCGCGCCGGCCTGGTCGCGCCGGACGAGACCACTTTCGCCTATATCGAGGGCCGGCCCATGGCGCCGAAAGGCGGCCAGTGGGAGCAGGCGGTCGCCTATTGGCGCAGCCTCCCCTCGGACGAAGGCGCGGTCTACGACAAGGAAGTCACCCTGCGCGCCGCCGATATCGCGCCCCAGGTGACCTGGGGCACCAGCCCGCAGGACGTCCTGCCGATTACCGGCTCGGTGCCCGATCCGGCGGCGATCGCCGACACGGTGCGCCGCGAATCGGTCGAACGCTCCCTCGAATACATGGGCCTCGCGGCGGGCATGCCGCTGTCCGAAGTCCCGGTCGACACGGTCTTCATCGGCTCCTGCACCAACGGCCGGATCGAGGATCTGCGCGCCGCCGCCGTCGTCGCCAAGGGCCGCAAGGTCGCCGAGGGCGTCCAGGCCTTGATCGTCCCCGGCTCCGGTCTGGTCAAGGCCCAGGCCGAGGAAGAGGGGCTCGATACGATCTTCCTTGAGGCCGGTTTCGAATGGCGCGAGCCGGGCTGCTCCATGTGCCTGGCCATGAACGCCGACAAGCTGAAGCCGGGCGAGCGCAGCGCCTCGACCTCGAACCGCAATTTCGAGGGCCGCCAGGGCCCCGGCGGGCGGACCCATCTGGTCAGCCCTGCCATGGCCGCCGCCGCCGCGATCAACGGCCACCTGACCGACGTGCGCGACCTGACCGGGTAGGGCGGCGGAAAGACTTGGCTGGACCCTTCGAGACGCCGCCTTGCGGCGGCTCCTCAGGGTGAGGTCCGGGTCTTGATTTCCCGCATCAGGATGGGGCGAGGCCACTATTTCTCCTCACCCTGAGGAGACCGCGAAGCGGTCGTCTCGAAGGGTGATTTGGCGCGATGCTCCTGTTGTCAGCGGTCCAGCCTTCGCCCTGGACGCCCGCAACAGGCCGACATAGCATTCCCCCCGATGGCCGCGCCCGACGCGGCGGCAGCAAGGGGGTGCATTTCATGACGGCAACCGAAACGCATGCGACGGGTCCGGCCTATGCCGGATTCTGGAAACGGGTTCTGGCCGCCATCGTCGACGGCATCCTGATCAATATTCCGATCGCCGTGATCACCTACCTGGTCGCGCCGGAGGCCTTCCAGGCCACTGAGGGCGAGCCGTCCATGGGGAGCGGGGTCTTGGTGATGCAGGCCGCCTCGATTCTGATCTGGATGGCCTATAAGGGATTCATGGAGGGTGGGCCCTCCGGCGCCACCGTCGGCAAACGCCTGCTGTCGATCAAGGTGACGAGGGCTTCGGGCGACGCGCTCGGCACCCCGACCGCGATCTACCGCGCCTGGCCCTATTGGGTGCCGGCGGCCGCGACCCTGCTGGGGCCGCAGCTCGGCATCATCGGTCTGGTCGGCCTGATCTCCTGCATCGTGGTCGCCTTCACGCCGAAGAAGCAGGGTCTGCACGATATGATGGCCAAATGCTTGGTGGTGCGGACGACGGGCTGAGCCTTCTTCGGATCCATGGGTTTCCGTTGGGGGCTTCTTAAAGCGGACGGTATCTGCTAGGACACCGCCCCTCATATCAGCCTCCAGCGGAAGTCCGAACCCATGGAGAAATTCAAGACCCTGACGGCGGTGGCCGCGCCGCTGCCGATGATCAATGTCGATACCGACAAGGTCATCCCGGCGCGCTTCCTCAAGACGATCAAGCGCACCGGCCTGGGCAAGCACCTGTTCGACCCGATGCGCTATGACGACAAGGGCGCGGAGAAGCCGGGTTTCGTTCTCAACAAGGCGCCCTATCGCGACGCCAGAATCCTGATCGCGGGCGAGAATTTCGGCTGCGGCTCCAGCCGCGAGCACGCGCCCTGGGCGCTGCTCGATTTCGGCATTCGCTGCGTCATCGCGCCCAGCTTCGCCGACATCTTCTTCAACAACTGCTTCAAGAACGGCATCCTGCCCATCGTCCTGCCGCAAGAGACCGTCGACGAATTGATGGAGGACGCGGGCAAGGGCGGCAACGCCACCTTCACCGTGGACCTGGAAGCCCAGGAGATCGCCCGGCCGGATGGCGAGAAGATCGCCTTCGAGGTCGATCCCTTCCGCAAGCACTGCCTGCTGAACGGCCTCGACGATATCGGCCTGACCCTGGAGCGGGGCGGCAAGATCGACGGCTACGAGGGCACCCAGCGCGGCGGCCAGCCCTGGCTCTGGTCCGGCGCCACCCCCGCCTGATCCGCTTTCCGGCCTTCGTTCCGAAGGTTTCGCATTCCCTATTTTTACGTGCTGAAGGAGTAGAGGCGCATGGCGTCCAACAGAAAGGTCCTCATGCTGCCGGGCGACGGCATCGGCCCCGAGGTCGTCGGCCAGGTCAAGCGCGTCATGGATTGGATGGAGAAGCGCGGCCTCGCCGGCTTCGAGGTGACGGAGGACCTGGTGGGCGGCGCGGCCTACGACGTCCACGGCACGCCCCTGGCCGATTCGACCCTGGAAGCGGCGATGGCGTCCGACGCTGTCCTGCTGGGCGCGGTCGGCGGACCCAAATGGGATGCCCTGCCCTTCGAGGCCAAGCCGGAACGCGGCCTCCTGCGCCTGCGCAAGGAGATGGAGCTGTTCGCCAATCTGCGCCCGGCCCTGGTCTTCGACGCCCTGGTCGACGCCTCGACCCTCAAGCCCGAGATCGTCCGGGGCCTCGACATCATGATCGTGCGCGAGCTGACCGGCGGCATCTATTTCGGCGAGCCGCGCGGCATCGAGGATCTGGGCTGGGGCGAGCGCAAGGGAATCAACACCCAGGTCTATACGACGACGGAAATTCGCCGCGTCGCCCGCGTCGCCTTCGATCTGGCCCTCAAGCGGGGCGGGCGGGTGTGCTCCTGCGAGAAGGCCAATGTGATGGAATCCGGCGTGCTCTGGCGCGAGGAGGTCCAGAAGGTCCATGACGACGAATATCCCGAGATCGAGCTGAGCCACATGTACGCCGACAACGCGGCCATGCAGCTCGTGCGCGATCCCAAGCAGTTCGACGTCATCGTCACCGACAACCTGTTCGGCGATATCCTCTCGGACGAGGCCGCCATGCTGACCGGCTCCCTCGGCATGCTGCCCTCGGCTTCCCTGGGCGCGGAGGACGAGGACGGCCGCCGCCGGGCGATGTACGAGCCGGTCCACGGCAGCGCGCCCGACATCGCCGGCAAGGACATGGCCAACCCCCTGGCCACCCTGCTCAGCTTCTCGATGATGCTGCGCTATTCCTTCGCCATGGGCGACGAGGCCGACCTGCTCGACGGCGCCATCCGCAAGGTGCTCGACGGCGGCATGCGCACGGCCGACATCATGCAGAAGGGCAAGGCCCGGGTTTCGACCACCGTGATGGGCGACGCCCTGCTCGACGAGTTGGACCGCCGCGCCGCCTGATTGCGTGGGGATGCAATCACGTCGAGGCTCCTCGGCGCCAGCCCCCTCACCCAGCTTCGCCCCCTTCGAGACGCCGCCTTGCGGCGGCTCCTCAGGATGAGGAGGGCGTTGCGCCAAGGCTGCGCAACCCTCTCCCCCTGGAGGGGGTGAGGAGGTGTGACGGCGGCTGATTGCGTCGTGCCGAATCCGCCCAAGACGCCCGCCCTCACCCGGCCTTCTGCGAGAGGATCTTGATGCCCGGCTTCCAGGCGAAGCCCGTATGCACGGTCTCCAGCCCGTGGCGGGCGAGCAGGGCGCGCAGGCTCGAGGGCGTGAAATAGACGCAATGGGAGGGCGGGCAGAAGCCGTCCCAATCGGTCAGCCGGCGGGGCCGCCGCCAATGGCTGATGTCCGGCGTCGTCACGTAGAGATGCCCGCCCGGCTTGAGCAGGCGCGCGATCGCGGCGACGAAGCCCGCCACCTCGGGCACATGCTCGATCACCTCCGAGGAATAGATCAGGTCGAAGGGCGCGTCGGGCGCGTAGTCCTCGATCCGGCCCTCGAAATAGCTGTTCGCCGGATAATGCTCGCGCGCGTAGCGGACGGAGACGGGATCCAACTCGATGCCGTGGGCGTCGAAGCCGTGCTCGCGCGCCGCCTCGACCATGAAGCCGCCGTTGCAGCCGACATCCAGGAACCGGCCGCCCTGCACCCGTCGCGCCAGCCGCTTCATGCGCGCGCGAGAGCGGCGCAGCTTCTTCTCGACCTTCGAGAAATAGCCCGAGAGCGCGCCGTCATAGGCGTCGGTGTAGAGCGCGGCCAGGGCCGCCTCGTCCGGCATGGGATGCAGATAGATCGTGGCGCAGTCGCGGCAGCGGTAGAGGGTCATGCCCTCATGTTCGGTGAAGAAATCATGGGCCGCGGACTCGCAGGCCGGACAGGTGGGGACGCTGGACATGGCCGGACTATCGGGACGCCGGGGGAAGGGGTCAACAGCCGCCCCGCTTGACCCCCGCCGCTTGATAAACGCCGCGTCGGGGCGTAAGTGATGCGCCGTTCGTGAAGCCCTCACCGGGAGTTGAATTCCATGGGTTACAAGGTCGCAGTGGTCGGCGCCACCGGCGCCGTCGGGCGCGAGATGCTGCAGACCCTCGCCGAGCGGGAATTCCCGGCGGACGAGGTCGTCGCCCTCGCCTCGGCAAAATCGATGGGCCGCGAGGTTTCCTATGGCGAGGACAATGTCCTGACGGTCGGCGATCTGGCCAAATACGACTTCAAGGGCGTCGATATCGCGCTGTTCTCGGCGGGCGGCAAGATTTCCGAGGAACACGCGCCGCGCGCCGCCAAGGCCGGCGCCGTGGTGATCGATAACACCAGCCATTTCCGTATGGAAAAGGACGTGCCCCTGGTCGTGCCCGAGGTCAATCCCCAAGCCATCGCCGGCTACGCCAAGCGCAACATCATCGCCAACCCGAATTGCTCGACCATCCAGATGGTCGTGGCCCTGAAGCCGCTGCACGACATCGCGCGCATCAAACGGGTTGTCGTCTCGACCTACCAGTCGGTCTCCGGCTCGGGTCAGCCGGCGATGGACGAACTCTTCAACCAGACCCGCAGCATCTACATGAACCAGCCCGTGGTGAAGGAGCAGTTCACCAAGCAGATCGCCTTCAACGCCATTCCCCATATCGATGTCTTCATGGATGACGGCGCGACCAAGGAGGAGTGGAAGATGGCGGTCGAGACCCGCAAGATTCTCGATCCGGATATCGCGGTCTCGGCGACCTGCGTGCGCATTCCCGTCTTCATCGGCCATGGCGAGGCGGTCCATGTCGAATTCGCCAAGCCGATCACGGTGAAGGAGGCGCGCGCCGCCCTGCGCGGCGCGCCGGGCATCGCGGTCGTCGATCACCAGCAGGACGAAGGCTATGTCACCCCGGTGGAAGCGGCGGGCGAGGACGCGGTCTATGTCAGCCGCATCCGCCAGGACCCGACCGTGAAGCACGGCCTGGCCTTCTGGTGCGTGTCGGACAACCTGCGCAAGGGCGCGGCGCTGAACTCGGTACAGATCGCCGAGACCTTGATCGCGGGCTATCTCAGCAAGGCCGCCTAGAGCGTCTTCAGGGCGAGGATATCCTCGTCCAGGATCACGCTCAGCAGCGCGATCAGCCCGAAGACGAAGATGATCAGGGCCGAGACGCGGGATATCCAGCGCATGCCGCGGTCCGACAGGATGCCGCGGAACAGCCCGACCCCCAGGGCAATGATCAGCCACCACACGACCGAGCCCACGAACACGCCGCCGACCAGGATCCAGGCGTCGATCGCCGTGACCACCGCGTTCATCACGCCGAAGGAGGCGAAGACGAAGGCGAAGGACATGATGGTGATCGGGTTGGTGATAGTCAGGGCGAAGGTCGAGAAGAAATTGCCCAGATGGTCCGTCGCCCCGCTCGACGGCGCCGCCTGGGCGGGCGCGGAAACCACAAGCTTGATGCTGAGTCCGACCAGGGCGGCGCCGCCGATGCAGCGCACCCAGTCCTGATGCTCCATGAAGAAGTCGGAGATGACCGACAGGCCGAAGGCCGCGACGAGGCCGAAGAAGGTATCCGCCAGGGCCGCACCCAGCCCGGAGATCAGGCCCGCGATACGGCCGTGGGTCAGCGACCGCTGCGCGCAGAGCACCCCGACCGGCCCGACCGGGGCGGCCAGCAGGAAGCCGATGATGGCTCCGGTGACGAAGAGCGTGCTGTTGGTCACGTCGCCCAGCTGCCCCCCCTTATTCGTCGCCCCCTGTCCCGTTCGGCGGTCGCCCTTGTGGAGGGATGCCGTCCGCGCCGCGGAACCCCCCTTGTCTAGCCCAGGCGTTCCACCTCGAACAAGCGTGGCGGCGCGGAAATCGCCTGGGCGGTGGCGACCGGATCGATCTCCGCCAGGCCCCGCGCCGCTGCATCGGCCAGCACCGCATGGGTCGCGGCGACCGCCAGTCCGGCCGCGCGGGCCGGATCGCGGGTCTCGAGATAGCGGCCCAGGAAGAGCGCCGAGAACAGGTCGCCGGCGCCGTTGCCGGGCGCGCCGTCGATCCACGGGGCCGCGACGCGCCAAGTCCCGGCCTTGTCCAGGACTAAGGTCGAGACGCCTTCGGTCGACCGGCCGCCGGTCGCGACGACGAGTCCGGGGCCGCGCGTGCGCAGGGCTTCGGCGGCCGCGCGCAGGGCCGCGTCATCGTCGCAAGGCCGGCCCGCCAGATAGGCCAGCTCGAAGGCATTGGGGATCATGATATCGGCCGCGCCGGGCGCCTCGTCGCGGAAGAATTCGGGGATGCCCGGCCGCACGAAGAAGCCGGAGCCGGTATCGCCCATCACCGGATCGCAGCAGAACAGGGCATCGGGATTGGCGCGCTTCACGCGGGCCGCGGCGTCGAGCAGGGCGGGGCCCATCGCCGGATCGCCCAGATAGCCGCCGAGCACGGCGTTGCAGCGCGCGAGGAAGCCGCGCTCCTCCAGCCCGCGCACGATCTCCGTCGCCTCCTCGGGCGCGGCGAAGCGCCCGCGCCAGCCGCCATGGCCGGGATGGTTCGACAGGCTGACCGTATGGATGGGCCAGACCTGATGGCCCAGGGCGTGCAGCGCCGGTTCGGCCGCGGCGTTGCCGACATGGCCATAGGCGACGTGGGACTGGATCGACAGGATATTCGCCATGGCGCGCCGGTGCTGACCTCGAGCCTCGAAGGGGCGCGTATCTTGCCTGCGCCCCGGCGTCCGATATAGTGCGTCGCCGCATCCATCGCCCTCGAATCGGGAGGCTCCAAGCCATGGCCGACACCGTGCGCCCGCGCCGCAGCGCGCTCTATATGCCCGGCTCGAACGCCCGTGCGCTCGAGAAGGGCCGGTCCCTGCCCGCCGATATCCTGATCCTGGACCTGGAGGATGCGGTTGCGCCCGACGCCAAGGAAAACGCGCGCGAGCAGATCGCGGCGGCCATCCGCGAAGGCGGCTACGGCGCGCGCGAGATCGTCGTGCGCATCAACGCCCTGGATACGCCCTGGGGCCGCGCCGACCTTGAAGCCGTCGCCTCCCTGGGCGCCGACGCCATCCTGCTGCCCAAGGTCGAGGATGCGCGCATGGTCCAGAATGCCGAGCTGCTGATGAACACCCACGGCGCGCCGCGCAAGACCGCGATCTGGTGCATGATCGAAACGCCGCGCGGCGTCCTGCACGCCGACCGGATCGCGGGCTCCGACCGGCGCCTCGGCTGCCTCGTCATGGGCACTTCCGACTTGGCCAAGGACCTGCACGCGGCCCATACCCCGGACCGCCTGCCCATGGTCGCCGCACTCGGCCACTGCGTCCTGGCGGCGCGCGCCCACGGCCTCGCCATTCTCGACGGCGTCCATCTCGACCTCGACGACGACGAGGGCTTCGCCCAGTCCTGCCGCCAGGGGCGCGAGTTCGGCTTCGACGGCAAGACCCTGATCCATCCCAAGACGATTGCCGCGGCCAACGAGATCTTCGCGCCGGGCGAGGCCGAACTGGCCCAGGCCCGCAAGATCATCGCCGCCCATGCCGAGGCCCAGGCCGCCGGCAAGGGGGTCGTCGTGGTCGATGGCCGCCTGATCGAGAACCTGCATGTCGAGGACGCTCAGCGCCTGGTCGCCATGGGCAAGGCGATCGCCCGGCGCGAAAGCGAGGGGGCATGACGGGTCGACCCGGCGGCCCAGCGGGCGACAAGGCGAGCGCGGGCAATTTTTTCGAGGATTTCGCCCTCGGCCAGGAACTCCGCCACGCCACGCCGCGCACCCTGACAGAGGGCGACGCGGCCCTCTATATCGGTCTCACCGGCTCGCGCTTTCCCTTGCCCTGTTCGGCCGAGGCCGCCCGCGCCGCGGGCTTTCCCGCCACCCCGCTCGACGACCTGCTCGTCTTCAACACGGTCTTCGGCAAGACCGTGGCGGATATCTCGCGCAACGCGGTGGCCAATCTCGGCTATGCCGAGGGCCGGTTCCTGGCTCCGGTCTATGCCGGCGACACCCTGTCCGCGCACTCCGTCGTGATCGGGCTGCGCGAGACCTCGAACCGCAAGTCCGGCGTCGTCTGGGTGCGCACGACCGGCCGCAACCAACGCGGCGAGGCGGTGCTCGAATACGTTCGCTGGGTGATGGTGCGCAAGCGCGACGACGCCGCTCCCGCGCCGGAACCCGTGGTCCCGGATCTCGCGCCGGCGGTGGCGCCGCAGGCTCTGCACGTGCCGGCGGATTTCGACCCGGCGGGTTACGACCGGGCCGCCTCCGGCTCGGACCATCTGTGGAACGACTACGTGCCGGGAGAGCGGATCGACCACGGCGAGGGCGGGACCGTCGAGGA
>JABIRQ010000271.1 GCA_018699755.1 Rhodospirillaceae bacterium
CATCTGGAGCATCTGGACCCGAAGGTCCTGCACCAGCGCCTGCCCGGCATGTCCGACACGGCTAAGATCTTCGCCGGGGTCGACCTGACCAAGGAACCGATCCCCGTCCTGCCGACCTGCCACTACAACATGGGCGGCATCCCGACCAACTACCGGGGCGAGGTCGTGACCCTGAAGGACGGCGAGCCCGATGCGGTCGTCCCCGGCCTGATGGCGATCGGCGAGGCGGCTTGCGTTTCGGTCCACGGCGCCAACCGCCTCGGTTCGAACTCGCTGATCGACCTCGTGGTGTTCGGCCGCGCGACCGGCCACCGCCTCAAGGAACTGATCAAGCCGGGCACCAGCCATGACGAGCTGCCCGCCGACAGCGCCGACCTGTCGCTCACCCGGCTCGACCATTTCCGCTATGCCGATGGCGGCACGCCGACGGCCGAATTGCGGCTCGAAATGCAGCGCGCCATGCAGTCCAACTGCGCCGTCTTCCGCACCGGCGAGGTGCTGGAGGAGGGCTGCGAGAAGCTGGCCGCGACCTGGGCCAAGCGCGGCGACGTCAAGGTTTCCGACCGCTCGCTGGTGTGGAACTCCGACCTGGTCGAGACCCTGGAACTCGACAACCTGCTCTACCAGGCCGTGACCGCCATGCATTCGGCGCACAACCGGCAGGAAAGCCGGGGCGCGCATGCGCGCGAGGATTTCCCCGACCGGGACGACGAGAACTGGATGAAGCACACCATCGTTTGGTGCGGCGATGACGGCAAGCCGCGGATCGACTACCGCCCCGTCCATATGCAGCCGCTGACCAACGAGGTGCAGTCCTTCCCGCCGGCCAAGCGGGTCTACTGAGGAGCACGGGCGACCATGGCCGAATTCTCCCTACCCCGGAACTCCAAGGTAAAGCCCGGCAAGACCTGGCCGGCGCCCTCGGATGCCGGGCGCATCAAGAAGTTCAAGGTCTACCGCTGGACGCCGGATGACGGCGAGAACCCGCGCCTCGACACCTACGAGGTCGATCTCGACGCCTGCGGGCCGATGGTCCTGGATGCCATCATCAAGATCAAGAACGAGACCGATTCGACCCTGACCTTCCGGCGCTCCTGCCGCGAGGGGGTTTGCGGCTCCTGCGCCTTCAACATCAACGGCACCAACACCCTGGCCTGCACGACCCATATTTCGGACCTCGACGGCGATATTCGCATCTATCCCCTGCCGCATCTGCCGGTGATCCGGGACCTGGTGCCCGATATCGCGATCCCGGCCGCCCAGTACCGGACGATCGAGCCCTGGCTCAAATCCGACAGCGCGCCGCCCGAGCGCGAGCGGCCCCAGTCGCCGGAGGAGCGCGAGAAGCTCGACGGGCTCTGGGAATGCATCCTCTGCTTCTGCTGCCAGACGAGCTGTCCCAGCTACTGGTGGAACGGCGACCGTTATCTCGGTCCGGCCGTTCTGCTCCAGGCCTATCGCTGGCTGGCCGACAGCCGCGACGAGGCGGCGGGCGAGCGCCTGGACGCGCTGGAGGATCCGTTCCGCCTCTATCGCTGCCATACCATCATGAACTGCACCCGGACCTGTCCCAAGGACCTCAATCCGGCCAAGGCGATCGCCGAAATCAAGAAGATGATGGTCGCGCGCCGCTAGGGCGGCGCCGAATAGGAACCGATCAAGGAAAAGGAGACAGACATGTCCAGCGAAGGCCTGCATGCGCCGCGCGAGCGGCTGAGCAAGGAAACCATCGCTCTGCACCAGGCGATCTCGTCCCTGATGGAAGAGCTGGAGGCGGTCGATTGGTACCGCCAGCGGGCCGACGATTGCGACGATCCGGCGCTCAAGGAAATCCTCCTCCACAACATGCGCGAGGAGATGGAGCACGCGGCCATGGTCCTCGAATGGATCCGCCGGGCGAGCCCGGATTTCGACCATGAACTGAAGACCTACCTCTTCGCCGAGGGCGATATCCTGGAGGCGGAGGAGCACGCGACGGAGTAGTCCACCGCGTGTCGTCTTCCGACACACGCCATGCCCGCCGCGCGTTGTCTTCCGACACGCCATGTACGTGCCGAAGCCCTTCGTCGAAACCGATCCGGCCGTCCTGCACCGGCTGATCGAGACCCATGACTTCGCCCTTCTCGTCGTGTCCGGCGGGCCGGGCGAAGCGCCGGAGGCCGTCCATCTGCCGGTCGTCCTGGACCCTGCGCGGGGGCCACGGGGCACGCTCGAATCCCATATGGCGCGGGCCAATCCCCTCTGGCGCCGCTTCGAATCGGGCGGCGAGGTACTGGTCGTCTTCCAGGGCGCGCATGGCTACGTCTCGCCGACCTGGTACCAGGCGCCCGAAGCCTCCGTGCCGACCTGGAACTACGAGGCCGTCCACGCCTACGGCACGCCGCGCCTGATCGAAGATATGGAGGCCGCGCGCGCCCAGCAGGCCCGTCTCGTCGCGCGCTACGAATCGGCGCCCGGTGGCTGGCGCATGGACGGCACGAAGGAGGGCCTGGTCGACGGGCTGCTGCGCGGCATCGCCCCTTTCGAGATCGAGATCGCCAGGCTCGAGGGCGTGCGCAAGCTCAACCAGAACAAGACCCCGGCCGACCGGCGCGGCGTCGTCGCCGGCCTCCGCGCCACCGGCCGCCCCGGCGACGCGGCCCTGGCCGACCTGATGGAAGAGGCGACGGATCTTTAGGGGCTGTTGAAAAAGGAGCGTTGTGCCAATCATCCTTTGAGACGCTCGCTGGCGCGAGCTTCTCAGGATGATGAAAATCAATACTTTAACCTCACCCTGAGGAGGCCCGCAGGGCCGTCTCGAAGGGTCTGCCGATTTCTCTGGGACTCCCGATTTCAAGCCCCAATATTACCCCTCTCCACCCGGGATCGGGGGAGCTGGGTGAGGGTGGGCGACGGCGGGTGACTGCCGGCGACAGAATTCTCTTCGGCACGCGGGGCATGATAAGTTATACTTTCTTTTTTGGCTGATAGGATCTCCGGCTCCGGAGGTCGGTGGGCACGTCTCGCACCGCCATGGTCGGCGCGGAAAATGTCAAGAAATGCCAAGAATTCCGGATTTTTCCGGACCTAAGCCGAGGTTTCGAGGAAAACATATTTATCTTCAACGAATTAGAGTATTTCCCATGAGTGCATTTCGCGGCATCCGTCGACCTGGTGCGGCAAGGCCACTGCATTCCGGGCCATTGAACGCCCCGCCCCGATGGGCTGGGATGGCGTGCTGACGATAGGGGAGAAAACGCAATGGCAAAGACCGCCACACCGCTGGCCGAGGAGACCCGCGACCGCCTGCTCGCAGTCAGCACGGCGACTCTGACCTCCCAGCTTTTCAAGCGCGGCTTGCGCCGAACCTTCATGACCGGGCTGGCGCCGATCCGCTCCGACTGTGCGCGTTTCGCCGGGCCGGCCTTCACCCTGCGCTTCGTGCCGGCGCGCGAGGATATCGACACGCTCGAACTGCTGAACGCCGACGACTATCCCCAGCGCGCCGCGATCGACGCCATGCCCGAGGGCCATGTGATGGTCATGGACTGCCGGGGCGAGATGGAATGCGGCCCGGCCGGCGATATCTTCGTCCGCCGGCTCGAGGTGCGGGGCGCGGCGGCCCTGGTGGTGGACGGGGCGATGCGCGACACGCCCGAGATCGCCGCCATGGATTTCCCGGTCCACTGCCGGGGGGCGGCCGCGCCCTTCGTCATCCTGTCCCATCACGCCGTGCCCGATTTCAACCAGGTCGTGGCCTGCGGCGGGGTCGCCGTCTATCCGGGCGATATCGTCGTCGGCGACGCCGAGGGGGTTGTCGTGGTGCCGCGCCACCTGGCGGACGAGGTCGCCGAGGCAGGCTGGGAGCAGGAGCGGATGGAGCGCTTCATCCAGATGAAGGTCTCGGTCGGGGCGACCCTGGTCGGCACCTATCCGCCGAGCGAGGCGGTGCTGGCGGAATACCGCGCCTGGGTCGAGGCGGGCGAACCCGGCGAACTGAACCGATAGGAGTGAGGCGACGATGACCGATGACACACCGCTATCCGAGGAAACGCGCGCCCGCTTCCTGCGCGGCAGCACCGCGACCCTCACCACCCTCCTGTTCAAGCGGGGGCTGCGCAATGTCTTCATGCAGGGGGTCGCGCCGGTCGATCCGGCCAGCGCACGCTTCGCGGCACCCGCCTTCACCCTGCGCAACATTCCGGCGCGCGAGGATCTCGACGGCATCCATGCCTATCAGGACTACGACCATCCCCAGCGCAAGGCGATCGAGACCGTGCCGCCCGGCCACGCCCTGGTCATGGACTGCCGGGGCGACAGCGCGGCGGCCTGCGCCGGCGGCATCCTGCTCACCCGCCTCAAGGTGCGCGGCGCGGCGGCTCTGGTCTCCGACGGCGGGTTGCGCGACACGCCCGAGGTCGCGGGCCTGGGCTTGCCCGTCCATGTGGCGGGCGCCTCCCCGCCGACCAGCCTGATCCGCCATCACGCGGTCGGCGACCTCAACGTGCCCATCGGCTGCGGCGGGGTGCCGGTCTATCCCGGCGATATTCTGGTCGGCGACGAGGAGGGCGTGGTCGTCGTGCCGCGCGCCATCGCCGACGAGGTCGCCGCCGAGGCGGCGGAGATGGAGCGCATGGAAGGCTTCATCCAGCGCAAGGTCGCCGAGGGCGCCCCCCTGCGCGGCAACTACCCGCCCAACGACGAAACCCGCGCCGAATACAAGGCCTGGGTCGAGGCGGGCGAGCCGGAGGAGTAGCGCTCAGCGGCTGTCGAACGCCGCGCTCACCCGCCGGCTCCGGCTCGCCGGGCACGAAAGCGCCGGCACCCTCCGGCCGTTCCGCCGAAGCCCGCACCGCGGATGTCGAGGCGGTCTTCTTCGAGCGCCAGTGGGACGAGGACGGGTCCCGCGCCCGGTCTATGGCTGGGCCGCCTCCTCGGCGATTGTGTCGGCGAGTCGAATGGCGAGCGCGGCGATGGTCAGCGTGGAATTGACGCTGGCGGCGCTCGAGAAGACCGACGAGCCGGCGATGAACAGGTTCGGGTGGTCGTGGGTCCGGCAATCGGCATCGACGACGGAATCGCGCCTGTTCGCACCCATGATCGTGGTGCCCATGAGGTGATTGTTGCCGGCAAACTCGTCGTCGAACTCGATCTCCTCCGCGCCCAGAAGCGCCGCGATCCGGGCATAGGCCTTGTGGGTCTCGACCGCGCTCCGGCGTATGTATTCGCCGATCGAGTAGGTGATTTCCGGCCTCGGTATACCGATCGCGTCGCGTTCGGCCAGGCTCGGGACGATGCGGTTTTCCGGCTCCGGCAGTTGCTCATGGAAGCACCCGATCGAAACCTTTCGCGCCACGCGCTGGCGGATCTCCCGGTCCAGGGCCGGGCCGAATAGCGGCTTTCCGAGCAGTGATTCGGTCACACCGCTCACGTCGGCCGTGTTGCCGAGATGCAGCTTCTTTGCGGCATACTCGCTTCGGAACGGGCCATCTCGAAAGTTGACCACGGACGTCATCTCCTGCGGCCCGCGGCCGGGAAAGACCGGCTTGCCCCATAGAAATGTGACCGTGGTGCCGGGGTGGTCCATCAGGTTGCGGCCCACCATGCCGGAGCTGTTGGCAAGTCCCTGCGGCAAGGTATCCGAAGTGGACAGGAGCATCAGCTTCGGCGTCTCGATACCGTTGGCGGCGAGGACGACGAAGCGCGCCGTCAGCCGCGCAGTCGAGCCGTCCGGGCGCTTGTAGCGCACCGCCGTGGCGTGTTTGCCGTCGGCGTCGGTCTCGACGTGAAAGGCGACCGCGTTCTCGATCAAGGTGGCGCCCGCGTCCTCGGCCTTCGTGGCGTGGACGTCGCCCGAATATTGCGCGCCGATGGGGCAGATCGGCATGCAATTGTTGCTGCCGCAGCATTGTGGCCTCTCGCCGTAATCCTCGGAATTGCGGGCGGCGGGCTCGGTGACAACGTTGAAGCCGTTGGCGTTGAGGGTTTTGCGGAATTCCCGGTCCATATAGCCGAGCGTCAGGGCCTTCATCGGGTATGGCGCAGAGCGCGGCGAGCCGAGATCCTCGTCGTCGGGCCCGGCGACGCCGAGCGCCTCCTCCGCCTGTTGGTAGTAGGGGTCGAGATCGTCATAGGAGATCGGCCAGTCGCGCCCGACGCCATGAGTCGATTTCAGCTTGAAATCGACCAGCAGGTAGCGCCGGGCCACGCCGCGCAGTGCCAGGTCGTGCCTCCCACCCCCCGGACATACTGGGTCCGATAGGGGTAGGGGCCTTTCTGGATGATGTAGTCGCCGGCGAGCGTTGCCTGGGGTGCATGGGCGGCGCCTGGGTACGGCGCCATGAAATTGCCCCGGTCGGCCGATTCGCGATAGAGCTCGACCGTATCGGCGCGATCGATACGCGGCCCAGCCTCGAGAATCGTGACGCGAAGGCCAGCGCTAGCGAGCCGGTGGCCGACCAGGGAACCGGCGACGCCGGAGCCGACGATCAGCACGTCGGTATCGAGCGGCGCGCTCATGACCCGGACCCCCGTTCGAGCGGCAGGTCGGCCAGGATCGGTGGGTCCTTCCAGAATCCGTAGTCGTTTTCGCAAATCGATCGAATGGGCGTGAAATCGCCGACCACCGAACCCATCAGCGTGGTCTCGTAGGCGATGGCCCGGTCCTTGCCCGCGTGATCGCGCACGATCCCCAAGTACCAGCCGCGCATGACGTCGAGGGCGATCTCCATGACATTCGCCCGTTCCAGGACTTGCGACATCGCGGCGGCCTCGTTCGCGCCGTCCGCCAAGGCATCGTACAGCGCGCCGAGGCGTTTCACCCGGCCGTCCTCCTGGAACAGGGCCAGCATGGCCTCGGCAGTGGACCGATCCAATTCGTCATGGCCTGTCAGTCGCGCCGACAAGGCGAGGAAGTCGTCGGTTCCCAAGGCGGTGCCCGTCAAGGCCGGCAGGGGGGCGACCATTTGCGCCAGCGACAGCCGGGAGATCATGGTCACCTGCATCACGGCAAGCGTCCCGGCGAGAAAGGCGCGGCGGCTGGGTCCGCGGATCGTTCGCTGCCCGTGTGTCTCGGTCACTGCCATAGCTCTAACACTCCCATGGCTCTATCGCGTCCTATGAAAATGCCGGCCGTCCCCCATGATCAGGACTAGGCGAAGCCGTCCGCCAGCTCGGCGGACCGTCGGGTGACGTGATCTAGAAGCGCGTCGTCGAGGCCGGGATTGATCAGCAGCGCTGAGCGATGGTGGGAGCAGCCCAGGATCAGGACGGTATGCGTCCATGCCTCTCGCATGGCCATCTCCCCAAATTGTACTTTGACAATATCGATTCGACTGACG
>JABIRQ010000331.1 GCA_018699755.1 Rhodospirillaceae bacterium
GAGATGCCGGCCTGACCGGGCGCAAGATCATCGTCGATACCTATGGCGGCTCGGCGCCGCACGGCGGCGGTGCCTTCTCGGGCAAGGACCCAACCAAGGTCGATCGCTCGGCTGCTTACGGCGCCCGCTACTTGGCGAAGAACGTGGTGGCGGCGGGGCTGGCGGATCACTGCACCATCCAGCTCGCCTATGCGATTGGCGTCTCGAAGCCGTTGTCGGTATACGTCGACACCCAAGGGACAGGTCAGGTCGACGAGGACAAGCTGTCGTCGGTTTTGCAGGAACTGGTCGACCTTTCGCCCCGCGGCCTGCGTGAGCATCTCGCCATGAACAAGCCGATCTACGCGCGCACCGCGGCCTATGGCCATTTCGGCCGTGCGCCCGAGAGCGACGGCGGGTTCTCCTGGGAGCGCGTCGACCTGGTCGACGAGTTGAAGTCGGCCTTCGGCGCGAAGTAGCGGGCGGCAGATTCTGACGGAGGGCGGCGAAAGCGGAGAAGGCGACCGCCGCCGTCGCGTCTTCGGCCGACGCAAGGGCCGGCCCCTGCGCCCCGCGCGCGCCGCGCTGCTCGCGCAAAACCTGCCCGCCATGAAGATCGCCCTGCCGAATGCGGGGCCCAGTGCGCGGCCCCGCGCGGGCGCGATCCTCGACCCGGCAGAGCTGTTCCCCTTCGCCGCGTCCGAAACCTGGCTTGAGATCGGCTTCGGGGCGGGCGATCATCTCGCCTGGCAGGCCGCGGGCAATCCGGCGGTCAGATTTCTCGGCTGCGAGCCCTTCGTCGAGGGCGTCGCCAGCCTGCTGGCGCGGGTCGCGCGGGACGGGTTGCGGAACATCCGCATTCTGGACGACGACGCGCGGCTGTTGCTCGACTGCCTGGCCCCCGCGAGCCTGGATCGGGTATTCATCCTGTTTCCCGATCCCTGGCCCAAGACGCGTCACCACAAGCGCCGCATCGTCACGACCGAGACCTTGGACCGCCTCGCCCGGGCCATGCGTCCGGGCGCGGAACTCCGCCTGGCGACCGATCATGCGGATTACGCCGCCTGGATGCTGGCCCATGCGACCGACCATCCCGGTTTTGCCTGGACGGCCCGCGCCGCGGCCGATTGGCGCACCCGCCCGGCCGATTGGCCGGAAACCCGCTACGAGGCGAAAGCGGCCCGCCAGGGGCGAAAATCCTACTATTTCCGCTTCCTTCGACGGGCCAGGGAAGGGGACGGCTGATTCGGGCCGCGCGACATTCTCCTTGCGAGACGGCCGGGGATGACTATATTTTCCTCAAAACAACGACCCGGATGTTCCGATCCACGGATCGGTAAGGGGTGGGCCAACCCGGCCCGCCTTTTTTGTTATCCGGGTTTTGAGTTGGCGGTTGTTACCGGGCGGGGCGCCTCTGGGTCTGTCGAGCCGGGTGACGTCGCGGTCTGTCGACGGAGACCATGAGCAGGGCGAGCCGAATAGAAGAGATCGTCGAGCCGACGCTCGAGGCGATGGGCTACGAGTTGGTTCGCGCGCGCGTTTCGGGCTCCCAGCGGCCGGTCTTGCAGATCATGGCGGAGCGCAAGGACGGCGAGGAAATGACCGTGGAGGATTGCGCGGAGATCAGCCGCAACGTCTCGGTCCTGCTCGATGTGCAAGACCCGATTTCGGGCGCCTATACCTTGGAGGTCAGCTCGCCCGGCATCGACCGCCCGCTCGTGCGGCACCGCGATTTTTCGCACTATGCGGGGCACGAGGCGCGCATCGAGCTGCGCCAGACGATCGACGGGCGGCGGCGCTTTCGGGGCCGCCTGCTCGGCACCACCGCGGAGGGCGTGCGAATCGAAACGACGGAGGGCGAAGTCGAACTGCCCTTCGAAGAAATCGGCAATGCGAAGCTTGTCCTGACGGACGAGCTGATCGCGTCCATGACACAACGGAACCGGACTTAGTCAGATGGCATCACTGGAAACGACGATCGAACAGGCCCCGCGGCTCGAAATGCTGCAGGTCGCCGATACGGTGGCTCGCGACAAGGGGATCGAGCGCGAAGAGGTGCTGGTCGCCATGGAGCAGGCGATTCAGAAGGCCGGCCGCTCGAAATACGGCCACGAGCATGACATCCGGGCCGAGATCGACCGCAAGACGGGCGAGATCAAGCTGTTCCGCTACCGCGCGGTGGTCGAGGAGATCGACGAGGTCGAGGACGAGATCACCCAGCTGACCCTGGAACAGGCGCGGCGCATCAAGCCGGACGCCGAGATCGGCGAGTTCCTGATCGACAAGTTGCCGCCGATCGATTTCGGCCGGGTCGCCGCCCAGACCGCCAAGCAGGTGATCGTCCAGAAGGTGCGCGAAGCCGAGCGCCAGCGCCAGTTCCGCGAATACCGCGACCGGGTGGGCGAGGTCGTCAACGGCCTGGTCAAGCGGGTCGAGTTCGGCAATGTCCTGGTCGATCTGGGCCGGGCCGAGGCGATCATCCGCCGCGAGGAGCTGATCCCGCGCGAGAATTTCCGCCAGGGCGACCGGGTGCGCGCCTATATCTACGACGTGCGGGAAGAGCCGCGCGGCCCGCAGATCTTCCTCTCCCGCACCCATCCGCAGTTCATGGTCATGCTGTTCGCCCAGGAGGTGCCGGAGATCTACGACGGCATCATCGAGATCCGCGAGGTCGCGCGCGATCCCGGCAGCCGCGCCAAGATCGCCGTGATCTCCAACGATTCGAGCATCGACCCCGTGGGCGCCTGCGTCGGCATGCGCGGCAGCCGCGTCCAGGCGGTGGTCGCCGAACTCCAGGGCGAGAAGATCGACATCATCCCCTGGTCCTCCGACCCCGCGACCTTCGTGGTCAACGGCCTGGCGCCGGCCGAGGTGACCAAGATCGTGCTCGACGAGGATGCCCACCGGATCGACGTCATCGTGCCGGACGAACAGCTCAGCCTGGCCATCGGCCGGCGCGGCCAGAACGTGCGGCTCGCCTCCCAGCTCTCGGGCTGGGACATCGATATCCTGACCGAGGCCGAGGAATCCGAGCGGCGGCAGACGGAGCTTCGGACCCGCTCCCAGGCCTTCATCGAGGCCCTGGACGTGGACGACGTGATTGCCCATCTTCTGGTCACCGAAGGGTTCTCGAGCGTCGAGGAAATCGCCTTCGTGCCGATCGAGGATCTGGCATCGATCGAGGGCTTCGACGAGGCCATTGCCGAGGAGCTGCGCGACCGGGCGCAGAACTTCCTGGTCGAAGAGGAGGAGCGCAACCAGACGCGTCTCGGCGAGCTTACCGTCTCCCCCGATCTGCTGGAGGTGCCGGGCCTGACGACCGCGATGCTGGTCACCCTGGGCGAGGCGGAGATCAAGAGCCGCGACGACCTCGCCGATCTGGCGAGCGACGAGCTGGTCGACGCCGAGGAAGGCATCCTGCGCGATTACGGGATGTCCGAGGAAGAGGCCAACGCCGTGATCATGGCGGCCCGCGCCCATTGGTTCGCTGATGAGGAGACCGGAGAGGCGCCCGAAGAGGCCGGCGAGGCCACCGATGCGGGCGCGGAGGAGAGTGCGGAGCCGAACGAGGGCGCCGAGTCGGGCGGGGACGCCGAGTCGGACGGGGACAAGGACCCGGCCTGATGGGCAGCGCCGCGACAGGGCTGGAGACGGCGATGCCGGATCGGAGCGAAGAGCCCGCATCGGCCCGGCGCTGCATCGTGACCGGCGAAAGCGCGCCCCGGTGCGGGCTGATCCGTTTCGCGATCGGGCCGGACGGGACCCTGGTCCCGGATCTCGCCGAACGCCTGCCAGGCCGCGGTTTGTGGATGACGGCGCGCCGCGATATAGTCGCGCGCGCTGCACCGCGACAGGTTTCGCGCGCCGCGCGAACGGCCGTTGCGGTCTTCGATCCGATGGAGTTGGCCGACCTGGTCGAACGGCTGCTCGGGCGCCGGTTGGTCGAGTTGATCGGCTTGGCGCGCCGCGCGGGTCAGGCGGTCGCCGGGTTCGAGAAGGTCAAGGCCTGGTGCCGCGAGGGCCGGGCCGCGGCGCTTCTGGCGGCGTCCGACGGCGGTGCCGACGGGCGCGCCAAGGTCCGCGCACTGGCGCCGCAGGCGGGCCTGATCGACGTGCTGACCGCGGAGGAATTGGGCCTGGCTTTTGCCCGGCCGCATGCCGTGCACGGCGCGCTCGCGCCCGGCGGTCTCGCGACCGAGGTGGAGCGGGAGGCGGCCCGGCTGGCCGGGTTCCGCGCGGCCCCTGGGCACGAGGGTTTGCACGAGGGTTTGAAGGAAAGTGCGGCGGCCGACGGGCCGGCGTCCATGGATTGAAGGAAACGGTCGCACGACGATGACGGATACGACTGAACGCGAACGCAAACGGCCGCTCAAGCTGGCGGACCGTGGCAAGCTCGAGCTGAAGAAGACTGTCGACGCCGGCCAGGTGCGGCAAAGCTTCTCCCATGGCCGTTCGAAGGCCGTGGCCGTCGAGGTCAAGCGCAAGCGCACGATCTCGGCGCCGAAGCGCGGCGGGGCGGGCGACCAGGGCGGTGCGGGCCGGGCGGGCGTTCGCGAGCTCACCAAGGCCGAGCGCGATGCGCGAGTCCGCGCGCTGCGCGGCGCCATCACCGGCGAGGATGAGCGCAGCGAGACCCGCGAGGAGCATGAGAGCGCGCTTCGCGCCCGGGACGAGGCGCAGCGCGTCTACGAAGCCGAGTTGGCGCGCCAGGCCGAAGAGGCCGAACGCGCCGAGTCGGACCGCCGGGCCGAAGAGGAAAAGCGGCGCGAAGCGGAGGAATTGCGCCGCCAGACCGAAGAGACCCGGCGCAACGAGGACGAGACGCGCCGGACGCGGGACGAGGAACTGCGCAAGCGCGTGGCGGAACGGACCGCCGCGCGCCAGGGCGACCGCGACGTCGCGCTGCAGGCGCCCGAACCCGAAGAGGAAGAGCGGAGCGCACGCCGCGGCAAGCCCGGGGCGAAGCGGACTGCGCCGCCGCCCGCACCTTCGCCGCGCCGGAACGAGCCGCGCCGACGCGTTTCCAAGCTGACCGTCTCCGCCGCGCTGACCGGCGAGGCGGAGGAGGAGCGCACGCGCAGCGTGGCCGCGATGCGCCGCGCCCGCGAGCGCGAACGTCTGCGCGCCCGGGAGGCCGCGGCCCAGGACCGGCCGACGAAGGTCATCCGCGATGTCGTGATTCCGGAAACGATCACGGTTCAGGAGCTGGCCAATCGCATGGCCGAGCGCGGCACGGACGTGATCAAGAAACTGATGGCCCTGGGGGTCATGGTGACGATCAACCAGACGATCGACGCCGATACGGCCGAACTGGTGACCAACGAGTTCGGCCACCGCATGCGGCGTATTTCGGAAGCCGATGTCGAGATCGGCCTGGAGGGCGAGGTGGACGACGAATCCCTGCTCAAGCCGCGCCCGCCGGTGGTGACCATCATGGGCCATGTCGATCACGGCAAGACCTCGCTGCTCGACGCCCTGCGCGAGACCGATGTCGCCGGGCGCGAGGCCGGCGGCATCACCCAGCATATCGGCGCCTATCAGATCGTCCTTGCCGGGGACCATCGCATCACCTTCATCGACACGCCGGGCCATGAGGCGTTCACGGCCATGCGGGCGCGCGGCGCGCAGGCGACCGATCTGGTCGTCCTGGTGGTCGCCGCCGACGACGGCGTCCAGCCCCAGACCGTCGAGGCGATCAACCACGCGCGGGCGGCCAACGTTCCGATGCTGGTGGCGATCAACAAATGCGACATGCCCGGCGCCGATCCCGACCGGGTGCGCAACGAGCTGTTGAGCCATGAGATCGTCACCGAACAGATGGGCGGCGACACCTTGGCCATCGAAGTCTCGGCCCTCAAGAAAGAGAATCTCGACAAGCTGGAAGAGGCCATTCTGCTCCAGGCCGAACTTCTGGAGCTCAAGGCCAATCCGGATCGCGAGGCCATGGGCGTGGTCGTCGAATCGAAGATCGAAACCGGCCGCGGCCCGGTCGCGACCGTCTTGATCCAGCGGGGCACCCTGCGTGTCGGCGATATTTTCGTCGCGGGCGCCGAATGGGGCCGCGTGCGGGCGTTGCTCAACGATCGCGGTCAGCCGATCGACGAGGCCGGACCCGCCACCCCCGTTGAGGTGTTCGGCATGCAAGGCTCGCCCGAGGCCGGCGACGATTTCTCCGTGGTCGAGAACGAGGCGCGGGCGCGCGAGGTGTCGGATTTCCGCCAGCGTCGCGCACGCGACGTGCGGGTGGCCCTGGGCCAGCGCGCCACGGTCGACGACATGTTCAGCGCGATCGGCGAGGAGCAGGTCGAAACGGTGGCCGTCATCATCAAGGCGGACGTCCAGGGTTCGGCCGAAGCGATCAAGGCCTCCCTCGACCGCCTGGCGACCGAGGAGGTGGCGGTGGCCGTTCTCCATGCCGGCGTGGGCGGCATCAACGAATCGGACGTGACCCTGGCCAAGGCCTCGGACGCCCTGATCGTGGGCTTCAACGTGCGGGCCAATCCCCAGGCGCGCGAGATCGCCAATCGCGACCAGGTCGATATCCGGTACTTCAGCATCATCTACGAGGTGGTGGACGAGCTGAAGGCCATGCTGAGCGGGCTGCTTTCGCCGAGCCGGCGCGAGGTGTTCCTCGGCTATGCCGAGATTCGCAAGGTCTTCAACATCACCAAGGTCGGCCAGGTGGGCGGCTGCATGATCACGGAAGGCTTGGTCAAGCGCGGCAACGGGGTTCGCGTCCTGCGCGACGACGTGGTGGTTCACGAGGGCAAGCTGTCCAGCCTCAAGCGCTTCAAGGACGAGGTCCGAGAGGTGCGGGAGGGCTACGAATGCGGCATGGCCTTCGAGAATTTCCACGACCTCAAGGAGGGCGACCGCGTCGAATGCTTCGAGATCGTCGAAGAGGCGCGGACGCTGTAAGCCTGGATCTTGCCCCGCTGCGGCACCGCGCGGGAGCGGAACGGAAGACGCCATGACAAGGCACAAGCACAGGCCGCCATCCCAGCGCCAGCTGCGGGTCGGCGAAATCGTGCGCCACGCGCTTGCCGAACTGATCGAGCGCGGCGAGTTGCACGATCCGGATCTCGATGGAGTCCCGGTGACCGTGACCCAGGTCGCGATGAGTCCGGATCTGCGCAACGGCACGGCCTATGTCATGCCGCTCGGCGGCGTTGAGGCCGCGCGCACGGTCGCGGCCCTCAACCGCGCCGCGCCCTTTCTTCAGGGCCGCGTGGCCCGTGCCGTGCGCCTGAAATTCGCGCCGCGCCTGCGTTTTGCCTCGGACGAGTCCTTCGATTACGCCGACAAGATCACACGCCTCCTGCACGGGGCCGGGGGCGGCGCCCGCGACGAACAGGACAACGGGGCCGAAGACGAGACCGGAGACGAGGATCGGGACGGCGCCCCGGACGGAGGCGGGGATGGCTCGGCGGCGTAAGGGCAAGCCGATCAACGGCTGGCTGGTCGTCGACAAGCCCGCGGGCATGACTTCAACGGCCGTGGTCAATGCCGTGCGCCGCATCACCGGCGCGGCCAAGGCCGGTCATGCCGGCACATTGGATCCCCTGGCGACCGGAGTCCTGCCGATCGCCCTCGGCGAAGCGACCAAGACTGTGCCCTATGCCATGGATTCGGCCAAACGCTATCGCTTCACCCTGCGTTGGGGCGAAGCGCGCGACACGGACGACGCCGAAGGCGCGGTCACGGCGACCAGCCCGGTGCGCCCGGAGCGCGCCGCGATCGAGGCCGTGCTGCCCCGCTTCACCGGCGAGATCGACCAGCGCCCGCCGATCTATTCCGCGATCAAGGTGGACGGCCGGCGGTCCTACGACCTGGCCCGGGCGGACCAGGCGCCGGTTCTCGCCATGCGCCCGGTGCGCATCGATTCGATTTCCCTTGCCGAGATGGCCGATGCCGACCATGCCAGCTTTGACGTCGCCTGCGGCAAGGGCGCCTATATGCGCGCCCTCGCGCGCGACATCGCCGAAGCCCTGGGCACGGTCGGCCATGTCTCCGCCCTGCGCCGCACCGCCGTCGGCGGGTTCCGGGCGGAGGGGGCGATTTCGCTGGAACATCTGAGCGACGTGGGGCATAGTCCCGCGCGTTTCGAGCAATGCCTGCTTTCGGTCGCGACCGCGCTGGACGACATCCCGGCACTGGCCTTGGCCGATCTTGAAGCGGACCGCCTTCGTATGGGGCGGGCCGTGCAGGTCTTGCGGACGGCCGACAGGGTCGTGATCGAGGCTCTCGACGACGGCGCGATTCTGCGCGCCATGGACGGGAAGACCTTGATTGCCCTGACCCGGCTGGAGGGGATGGAAATCCATCCCGTCCGCGTCTTCAACCTCTGACGAAAGGTCACGATAGACGATGTCGATTACGCCTGAACGCAAACAGGAACTCATCAAAAAATTCGGTCGCGCCGAAGGCGACACCGGATCCGCCGAAGTGCAGGTCGCCATTCTGAGCGAGCGCATCGGCAATCTGACCGAGCATCTGAACACCCATAAGGGCGACCTGCATTCGCGGCGCGGCCTTCTGATGATGGTGGGTCAAAGGCGCAGTCTGCTCGACTACCTCAAGGGAATCGATCAGGCGCGATATCAATCCCTGATCTCCGAATTGGGGCTGCGCCGATAGAATCGGGGCCGATAGAAAACGATCCCGGCGCGTTTCGGCGTGCCGGGTATGCGGGCGGCCGGCCACGGGTCCCAGCCGCCGTTTCGCCATTCCGGCAACGGAAAACGGAACAAGCAGACTAGACAAGGCGGGGACAATGGGTTCCCGGCGCCCGGAAAGGGCATTCGGGCACGGCCAATGGGGCCGGCCCGGCCCGCCGTCGCGGATAGGCCGCGGCGGTCGATGAAAGGTAGGTAAGACGAACGATGTTCGACATTCACCGCAAGGAAATCGATTGGGGCGGACGGCCCCTCACCATTGAAACCGGACGGATCGCGCGCCAAGCCGACGCGGCTGTCCTGGTCACCTACGGCCAGACGATCGTGCTGTGCACGGCCGTCGCGGCCCGGGAAGGGCGCGAGGGGATCGACTTTTTCCCCCTCACCGTGAACTACCAGGAGAAGACCTTCGCCGCGGGCAAGATCCCGGGCGGCTTCTTCAAGCGCGAAGGCCGACCCAGCGAGAAGGAAACCCTGACCTCGCGCCTGATCGACCGGCCGATCCGGCCGCTCTTCGCGCCCGGCTTCCGCAACGAGACGCAGATCGTCTGCACCACCTTGGGCCACGATCTGGAGAACGATCCGGACATCGTCGCCCTGGTCGGCACGTCTGCGGCCCTGACCCTGTCCGGCATCCCCTTCCTCGGCCCGATCGGCGGCGCCCGGGTCGGCTATGTCGACGGCGACTACGTCATCAACCCGACCGCGGAGCAGATGGAGGAATCGAAGCTCGACCTCATCGTCGCGGGCACGCGCGAAGGCGTGCTGATGGTCGAATCGGAAGCCCATGAGCTGTCCGAGGAGATCATGCTCGGCGCGGTCACTTTCGGCCACGAGCAGTTCCAGCCGGTGATCGACGCGATCATCGATCTGGCCAAGGACTGCGCGAAGGAGCCCTGGGCCCTGCCCGAGCCTCCCGCGGGGCAGGCGGCCGTCTCCGACAAGGTGCGCAGCCTGGCCGAGGCCGATCTGCGCGCCGCCTATGACGAGCGGGTCAAGCAGGCCCGGACCGAAAAGATCGCAGAGGTCAAGTCCAAGGCCCTCTCCCAGCTCTCCGAGGAGGAAGCGCCGCTGGGCGGCGATGCCTTCAAGACCTTGGAGAAGGATATCGTCCGCAACGCGATTTTGGACACGGGCGAGCGCATCGACGGCCGCGACACCAAGACCGTGCGGCCCATCGTCTGCGAAGTCGGCATTCTGCCGCGCGCCCATGGCAGCGCCCTGTTCACCCGGGGCGAGACCCAGGCGCTGGTCGTGACCACCCTGGGTACCGGCCGGGACGAGCAGATCATCGATGCGCTGGAGGGCGAGTACCGCCAGCACTTCATGCTGCACTACAACTTCCCGCCCTATTCGGTCGGCGAAGCGCGCCGCATGGCCCCCCCGGGCCGGCGCGAAGTCGGCCATGGCAAGCTGGCCTGGCGGGCCCTGAACCCGCTGCTGCCGAGCAAGGAGGCGTTCCCCTATACGATGCGCGTGGTCTCGGAGATCACCGAATCGAACGGTTCGTCCTCCATGGCCACGGTCTGCGGCTCGTCCCTCGCGTTGATGGACGCCGGCGTGCCCCTGCCCCAATCGGTGGCCGGCATCGCCATGGGCCTGATCAAGGAAGGCGACCGTTTCGCCGTCCTGTCGGACATCCTCGGCGACGAGGATCATCTGGGCGATATGGACTTCAAGGTCGCCGGCACGGCCGACGGCATCACGTCCCTCCAGATGGATATCAAGATCACGAGCATCACCCGGGAGATCATGGAGATCGCCCTGGGCCAGGCGCGTGATGGCCGACTCCACATCCTCGACGAAATGGCCAAGTCGCTTCAGGGCGCCCGGGAATCCGTTAGTTCCCATGCTCCCCGGATCACGACCATGACGATTCCGAAGGACAAGATCCGCGACGTGATCGGCACCGGCGGCAAGGTGATCCGCGAGATCACCGAAGTCACCGGCGCGAAGATCGACATCGAGGATGACGGCACGATCAAGGTCGCCGCGGTCGACAGCAATGCCGGCCAGGCCGCCATCGACTGGATCAAGAGCATCGTCGCCGAGCCCGAGGTCGGCGTGATCTATCGCGGCAAGGTGGTCACGATCACCGATTTCGGTTGCTTCGTGAACTTCCTCGGCCAGCGCGACGGCCTCGTGCATATCAGCGAGCTGGCCCAGGACCGCGTCGAAAAGGTCGCGGATGTGGTCAGCGAGGGCGATGAGGTCTGGGTCAAGTGCATCGGTCTCGACGACCGGGGTAAGGTCCGCCTCAGCATGCGTATGGCAGACCAGGAGACCGGTGAGGAGCTCGAAGTCGAGGAGCGCCCCCGAGGCGATCGCGATGGCGAGCGCGGCGGTGGCCGGCGCGACGGTGGCGGCCGACGCGGCCGTGGGCGTCCGCGCGACGACTAGGGCGCGAAAGCGTCCCCCGATCGGGCGGACGGGGCGGGGTGCGGCGGTGGCCGCGCTTTCGCCGCGTCCGCCCTTTCCTATTCCGGCGCCTGTGATCGGCCATCGGGGCGCCGCCGCCCTGGCGCCCGAGAACACCTTGGCCGGGCTGCGCTGCGCCGCGGCGCTCGGCCTCTCCTGGGTCGAAATCGATCTGCGCCTGACCGCGGACGGCATCCCCGTGCTGCTGCACGATGCCACCCTGCGGCGCACGGCGGGGGCGAAAAGCGCCGTCGCGCGCCTGCCCCGGGCGCGCTTGGCCGATCTCGACGCGGGCTCGTGGTTCGGGCCGGATTTCGCGGGCGAGCCCGTGCCCGATCTGGATCAGGCCCTGGCGCTCGCCGGCGAGCTCGGCCTCGGCCTCAACCTCGAAATCAAGGCGCCGCGCGGCGGCGGCGCGGCGGCCATGGCGGCCGTGCTGGCCGTGTTGACCCGGCGCGGCGCCGATCCCGGACGGATTCTGCTGTCGAGTTTCGACCGGGCCGCTCTACGCGCGGCGGCCGGCGGGCCGTGGCCTCTGGGCATGCTGATGGGCCGCCCGCCGTCGGACTGGCGGCGATTCGCCACCGGGATCGGGGCGGTCAGCCTGCACTGCGACCATCGTCGCCTCGACGCCGCCATGGCGGCGCGCCTGCGGGCGTCGGGCCTGCCGGTCCTGGCCTATACGGTCAATGACCGGGGTCGGGCGGCGCGGTTGTTCGCCTGGGGCGTCGCGGCCGTGATCACGGACCGTCCGCCCGCTTTGACGGGCCTGGCCGCCCCGGACGAGGCGGTTTGAGTCGATTGCTGGTCTTTTCGAGAATGTCTTCATATATAGGTGCCCCCGTGACGACCGGGATAGGAATCCAGCCCGGCGAATCGGAGGACTGGACATGGCGCCAGGGAAGATCGGGGCGAAGATTGGGGCGGGGTATGATGGGCCAGGCGCGGTCGCTTATGCTGCGCCTCTTGTCGCGACCGGCGCCGCGATCCCGCGGCCGAAGGATTGTACGGAAGAGCGGATGGTGAACGGGATCCCGCGCAAGAACGCCTACGATCACGGGGATCTGCTGGAATGCGCCCATGGCCGGCTGTTCGGCCCGGGCAACGCCCAACTGCCCCTGCCGCCCATGCTGATGTTCGACCGGATCGCGCGCATCGACGAGGACGGCGGCAGCCATGGCAAGGGCCAGGCGGTCGCGGAATTCGATATCCGCCCCGATCTCTGGTTCTTCGGCTGCCATTTCGAGGGCGACCCGGTCATGCCGGGCTGCCTCGGCCTCGACGCCCTGTGGCAGCTCACCGGCTTCTGGCTGGGCTGGACCGGCGCCGCCGGGCGCGGTCGCGCCCTGGGCGTGGGCCAGGTCAAGTTCACCGGCCAGGTGCTGGACGACGCGAGCCGGGTGACCTATTACGTCAATATCAAGCGCTTCATCAATCGCCAGCTCGTCCTCGGCATTGCCGACGGCAGGGTCGAGGTCGACGGCGAGACGATCTACGAAGCGGAAAACCTGCGTGTCGGCCTGTTCACCGATGCCGCCCAGTCCTAGGAGAGTTCGTGGTGAGACGCGCCGTCGTCACCGGAATGGGGATCGTCAGCAGCATCGGCAACGACAAGGCCGAGGTGACGGAGTCCCTGCGCAGCGGCCGCTCGGGCATCAGCTTCGCCGAGGATTACAAGGAGATGGGTTTCCGCTCCCATGTCCACGGCATGCCCACCGTCGATATCGAGGAGAAGGTCGACCGCCGCCTGCGCCGCTTCATGGGCGACGGTGCGGCCTACAACTACATCGCGATGGTCGAGGCGATCGCCGATGCCGGGCTCGAGGAGAGCGAGGTCTCGCACGAGCGCTCGGGCCTGGTCATGGGCTCCGGCGGGCCGTCGACCCAGAACCTGGTGAAAGCGGCGGATGTCGCGCGGTCGCGCGGACCCAAGCATGTCGGCCCCTTCATGGTGCCGCGCACCATGTCGAGCACCAATTCGGCGACCCTGGCGACGCCGTTCAAGATCAAAGGCGTGAACTATTCGATCAGCTCGGCCTGCGCGACCAGCGCCCATTGCGTCGGCAACGCGGCGGAGCTGATTCAGCTCGGCAAGCAGGACGTCGTCTTCGCCGGCGGCGGCGAGGAAGTGCATTGGAGCATGTCCGTCCTGTTCGACGCCATGCCGGCCCTGTCCTCCAGCTACAACGACAGCCCGGCCAAGGCATCGCGCCCCTTCGACGCCAATCGCGACGGTTTCGTGATCGCCGGCGGCGGCGGCGTTCTGGTGGTCGAGGAACTGGAGCACGCCAAGGCGCGGGGGGCGAAGATCTATGCCGAGCTGGTCGGCTACGGCGCGACCTCGGATGGCTACGACATGGTGCAGCCTTCGGGCGAGGGCGCGCTGCGCTGCATGCGCATGGCCATGCAGGGCCTCGACCGGCCGGTCGATTACGTCAACACCCACGGCACGGGAACGCCGGTCGGCGACACCAAGGAGCTTGAGGTATTGCGCACGATTTTCGCGGACCGCAACCGTGCGCCCGCCTTCAACTCGACCAAGTCCCAGACCGGCCATTCTCTGGGTGCGGCCGGGGCGCATGAAGCGATCTATTCCCTGCTGATGATGGAGCACGGCTTCATCAGCGCTTCGATCAACGTCGACGAGCCCGATCCCGAGATCGGCGACCTGCCTCTCGTGCGCGAGCGCCAGGACGACGTCGAATTGAACTGCATCGTGTCGAACAGCTTCGGCTTCGGCGGCACCAACGCCAGCCTCGCCTTCCAGCGTTACGACGGCTGAGGTGGCCCGCATCGGCAGCCGGCGGCCTTCCGCCCGCCGGGCCGCTCGTTTAAGCTCGCCGGCGAGTCATGACCGAGGTGTCCCCATCCGATATTCCCGTGAATCGACCCGGCTCGAGGTGATGGCGTGAGCGTGCTTGCGGGCCTGATGGCGGGGCGGCGCGGCCTGGTCATGGGCGTCGCGAACGAACGCTCGATCGCCTGGGGCATCGCGCAGGCGATCTCGGCGGCCGGCGCCGAGATCGGCTTCACCTATCAGGGCGATGCGATCGGCCGGCGCGTCCAACCCCTCGCGGACTCGGTCGGCGCGGCCTTCGTCACGCCTTGCGATGTCGAGAACGAAGCCAGCATGACGGCCGTCTTCGAGGAAGCGGAACGGGTCTGGGGCGGGCTCGATTTCGTGCTCCATTCCATCGCCTATTCGGACCGCAGCGAACTCAAGGGTCGCTATGCCGATACCAGCCGGGAGAACTTCCGGCGCACCATGTTGATCTCCTGCTACTCCTTCACCGAAGTCGCCCGCCGCGCCGCGCCGCTCATGACAAACGGCGGAACCCTGCTCACTCTCAGCTTCTCAGGGGCCGAGCGGGTGGTGCCGAACTACAACGTCATGGGCGTGGCCAAGGCCGCGCTGGAGGCCAGCGTGCGCTATATGGCGACGGATCTCGGCCCGGCCGCGATCCGGGTCAACGCGCTCTCCGCCGGCCCGATGCGCACGGTCTCCGGCGCCGCGATCGGCTCGGCCCGGAGCATCTTCAACTGGCACCGGGCCGCCGCCCCGCTCAAGCGCAGCCTGACCCTGGAAGAGGTCGGCCATGCCGGGCTCTATCTGTTGAGCGACCTCTCGGCCGGGGTGACCGGCGAGGTCCACCATGTCGATTGCGGCACCCATGCCGTCGCGATGGCCCCCGTCGAAACGGCCGCGGCCGCGGAAGAGGATGCCGGCTGATCCGGGTTCGGGAATTTTAGAAATTTCAAGATTCCGAACAGAGCCTTGAAGTAGAGGCTTTATTTTGTGCCTTGCCGGCTATATATATGGCCTATGAGCAACCCACGCCCCTACGCGGCCAGCCTGGACCGCCTGCGTGCCGCCGGCCTGCGACCGACCCGCCAGCGTCTGGCGCTTGCCAAACTGCTGTTCGACGCAGGAGATCGCCATGTCACGGCGGAGCAGCTTCACGGCGAGGCGCGCGATGCGGGCATCCGCGTTTCGGTCGCCACGGTCTACAACACCTTGAACCAGTTCACCGAGGCCGGGCTGCTGCGCGAGGTGGTGGTCGATCCGGGTCGGGCCTATTTCGACACCAATACCAGCGAGCATCACCACTTCTATACCGAGGAATCCGGCACGCTCGAGGACATCCCCGGCGACCGGGTCGTCCTGGCCGCCATGCCCGCGGTGCCGCCCGGCAAGGCGATCGACCGCGTGGATGTCATCTTGCGCCTTAAGGCAAAGAGTTAGGTTTCTCGCCCGCGCACTGTGGAATTTATTGTAATCGTTCTAATTATTGACAGAGGCGAGCGCCGCCTGCATAGTGCGTCTGTCAATCGACGCCGCCGCCAGGGCGGCATTTGTGCGCCAGAACAGGCCGTCATCCGGAACAGACCGTCATAGGGAGAGGACCATGGATCTCAAGGGATCGAAGACTGAGGACAATCTGAAAGAGGCTTTCGCCGGCGAGTCCCAGGCGAACCGCCGCTATCTCTATTTCGCGCAGAAGGCCGATGTCGAAGGCTTCAACGACGTCTCCGCCGTCTTCCGCTCGACCGCCGAGGGCGAGACCGGGCATGCGCACGGCCATCTCGAGTTTCTCGAAGAGGTCGGCGACCCCGCGACGGGCGAGCCGATCGGCGACACCTCCTTGAACCTGAAATCCGCGATCGCGGGCGAGACCCACGAATACACCGACATGTATCCGGGCATGGCCCGCACGGCCCGCGAAGAGGGTTTCGACGAAATCGCCGACTGGTTCGAGACCCTGGCCAAGGCCGAGAAATCCCATGCCGGCCGCTTCCAGAAGGCGCTCGACGACATCGGCTAATCCTACCGCGCGCCCGCGCGGCGCGCGGGCGATCGGGCGGGGGCTTCGGCCCCCGTTCGTTCACCCGGACCATCCCTCCCCGGGACCGCGGGACGGCGGCCCGCCGGGGCCAGCGCAGCCAGGCGGAGAGATCCGACATGCGAGAAGGCAGCCTCGACGCGCCGACGCGTCACCCGATTCCCTGGAACGAACCGGACTTCTACGACGAGGCGAAGCTGGACGAAGAGCTGCGCCGGGTCTTCGATATCTGCCATACCTGTCGGCGCTGCCTGCGCCTCTGCGATTCCTTCCCCCGACTTTTCGACCTGATCGACGATTCGGAATCGGGCGAACTCGACACCGTCGACAGCGCCGGCTTCAAGCCCGTCGTCGATGCCTGCACCTTGTGCGACATGTGCTTCATGGTGAGCTGCCCCTATGTGCCGCCCCATGAATGGAATCTCGACTTCCCCCATCTGATGCTGCGTTACCGGGCGGTCGAAAAGCGCAAGGGCGAAGGCACGGGATTCGTCGAGCGCCAGATCACCGAGACCGACCGCAACGGCCGCCTGGCCTGCCATTTCTCCGGCCTCGCCAACTGGGCGAGCGACCGCGAGAACGGCCTGGCGCGCGGCGCGATGGAGACGGTCGCGGGCATCGACCGCGACGCCGACCTGCCGAAATACGCTGCCAAGCCCTTCGCCAAGCAGGCCGCGGAAAGCGCGCCTCCGGTCAACGGGGATGCCCCGGCCCATGGCCGCAAGGCGGTGCTCTACGCGACCTGTTTCGCGAACTACAACACGCCCTCGATCGGCCACGCGACGCGCGCGGTGCTCGCCCGCAACGGGGTCGAGACCGAGGTCGTCTATCCCCAATGCTGCGGCATGCCCCAGCTCGAAGAGGGCGATATCGCCCGGGTGGCCGAGGGCGCGAAGAAGGTCGCGGCCGAACTCGGCGGCTGGATCGACAAGGGCTACGACGTGGTCGCCCTGGTGCCGTCCTGCGCCCTGATGCTCAAGTTCGAATGGCCGCTGATCCTGCCCGAGGACGAAGCGGTGGCCAAGCTGGCGCGCGCAACCTACGACGCCAGCGAATATGTCGTCGACATCGCGGGCAAGGAGGGCCTGGCCGAGGGGCTGAGCCCCCTCGACGGCGGCGTGGTCCTCCATATCGCCTGCCATGCGCGGGCCCAGAATATAGGCCGCAAGGCGGCCGAGATGATGAAGCTGGTGCCCGAGACCGAGGTTCAGATGATCGAGCGCTGCTCGGGCCATGGCGGGGCCTGGGGCGTGCGCAAGGGCAATTTCGAGACCGCGCTCAAGATCGGCAAGCCGGTCGCGCGCCAGGCGTTGAAGGCCGATCAGCCCCATGTCGCCTCGGAATGCCCCCTGGCCGGAGCCCATATTCTCCAGGGCATGGAGCGCCTGGCGCAGGAAGGCGATCCCAAGCCGCCCCGCACCTCGCAGCATCCGATCGAACTGTTTGCCTGGGCCTACGGCATCGAGTGAGAATTCCGGGGGCGAACAGGGGCCGGGGGCGAAAACGGAAAGGAACGGACTTTGAGCGCCAAGCGTGAAATTACCCGAGACGACCTCATGCCGGTCGAGGACTATGCCGCCATGCGCAAGGAACGCCGCAAGGCGGTCACCGAACTCAAGCGCCACCGCCGGGTGTCGGTCGGACCCTGGGCGACCTTCTACTTCGAGAGCTACGACACGATGTGGCATCAGATCCAGGAGATGCTCTATATCGAGAAAGGCGGCGAGGCGCAGATCGAGGACGAGCTGCGTGCCTACAATCCCCTGGTCCCCAAGGGCAACGAACTGGTTGCCACGGTCATGTTCGAGATCGACGACAAGGTCCAGCGTCAACGGGTTCTCGGCGCCCTGGGCGGCGTCGAGGAGACGATGTTCGTCGAGGTCGCCGGCGAGCGGGTCGAATCATCGCCCGAGGAAGACGTCGACCGCACCACCGCCGACGGCAAGGCCTCTTCGGTGCAGTTCGTCCATTTCCGCTTCACCGACGCCCAGGCCGAGGCCTTCCGCAAGCCCGGCGCGCGCGTGGTGGTGGGGATCGAGCATCCCGGCTACGGCCATATGGCGGTGCTGCCCGAAGCGACCCGCGAAGCCCTGGCGGCCGATCTCGCCTGACCGACCGCGCCCGAGGAGCCTATAGCGGTTCCTGTTCAAATCGACTCGTCACCCCACGAAAATGGGGGTCCAGGCCCCTGAAAAACGACTGGTGAAAAACGACTGGATTCCCGATTTCGCGGGAATGACGGGTGGGTGTATTCGGATCGAAACCGCTCTGGTTCCGCGGGCCTATTTGATGCGCTCGTCCGGATAGGCGCCCCAGAATTCATCGCGTTTCAGCCAGCCTTCGAAGCCGCTGATCTCGACCCGGCACCAGGCGCCGTCGCAGGAGTCGATGCGGCCGACGACGCCGGGTTCGGCCCGCGCGACGGCGGGCGAATCCTCCGTCGCTTCGCGACGCAGGGTGCGGACATCGCCCTGGATCATGATCGTGCGCCGGCCCGAGAGCATGCTCTTATGAGCCCAGCCCTCCGTGCCCTGCCAGTCGCGGATGCGCCGCCAGGTGTCGAACTCGGCGACGATCTCGACCGGCATGCTGCGGCGCACGAAGACCCATTCGACGGGATAGCGCGGCCCCGGGCCTGTGCGCACATTAACCTCGTCGGCGCGCAGACTGGCGAAGCGCGGAAGCGGGAGGCCGGTCGGCTGCGTTTCGGTCTGGGCCGCCGCCGGGACGGCCAGCAGCAGCAACGCGAAAATGATCGAAACTTTCAGCGCCTCGCCTTTCGTCAAATGAGCCCGGGCCGCGCCGCCATGGCGGTGGGGCCGCAAAGCATCGCCCCGGGAAGGGCGCGCATTATAAGGTGCGCGGGCCAATTCGGGTCAAGCCGCGCGGCGCGGCGGCGGTTCCCTGGACAAGTCCGGACCCCGCTGGTAAGGCAGGCCGTCTCGAGTCTGCGGGAAGTTCCATTATGCCCCAAGCCAAGCCTCTCGTCGTGGTTACGCGCAAGCTGCCCGAGGTCATCGAGATCCGGATGATGGAGCTGTTCGACACGCGCCTCAATCGGGACGACAAGCCGCTCTCCCAAGCCGAGTTGATCGAGGCGGCCCGCCAGGCGGACGTGCTGGTGCCCACGGTGACCGATCGGATCGACAAGGCGGTGCTGACCCAGGCTGGCCAGCGCCTGCGCCTGATCGCCAATTTCGGCACCGGCGTCGACAATGTCGACCTGGCCGCCGCGCGCGAACGGGGCGTCACCGTCACCAACACCCCCGGCGTCCTGACCGAGGATACGGCCGACATGACCATGGCCCTGATCCTGGCCAGTGCCCGCCGCCTGGCCGAGGGCGAGCGGGTGGTGCGCGGCGGCGAATGGCAGGGCTGGAGCCCGACCTGGATGCTCGGCCACCGCATCTCCGGCAAGCGCCTGGGCATCATCGGCATGGGCCGCATCGGCACGGCCGTCGCGCGGCGCGCCCGCGGCTTCGGCCTTTCGGTGCATTACTTCAACCGGCGCCGGGTCCACGAGAGCCTGGAGCGCGAGTTGGAGGCGACCTATTGGGAAAGCCTGGACCAGATGCTCGCCCATGTGGACATCGTCTCGGTCAACTGCCCCCATACCCCGGCGACCTATCACCTGCTCTCCGCCCGGCGCCTGAAGCTGCTCCAGCCGCAAGCCTATGTCGTCAACACCTCGCGCGGCGAGGTGATTGACGAGGAGGCCCTGGCCGAGATGCTGATCGCGGGCGAGATCGCCGGCGTCGGTCTGGATGTCTTCGAGCGCGAGCCGGCGATCAACCCCAAGCTGCTCGGCCTCGACAACGCCGTCCTGCTACCCCATATGGGCTCGGCCACGATCGAGGGCCGCGTCGATATGGGCGAGAAGGTCATCATCAACATCAAGACCTTCGTCGACGGCCACACTCCGCCGGACCGCGTCATCGAAGCGATGTTCTGAGGGTCGGGCGGTCGGCCCGACCGAGCGGCCTAGGCGCCCGGCACGTCGCCGCAGAGCGGGCAGTCGCGGCGGCGGTGGACCCGGATGGGGCGCAGTTCGGGGGTCAGGGCGTCGTAGAGCAGCAGGCGGCCCGATAGGCTCTCGCCCAGGCCCAGCAGTTCCTTCGCCGCCTCGACCGCCATCAGGGAGCCCATGACCCCGGCCGCCGGACCCAGGATGCCAACCTCCTCGCAGCGTGGCAGCAGGTCGTCGGGCAGTTCCTTGGGATGGATGCAGCGATAGCAGGGATTGTCGCCCGGCTCGAAGGACCGGTGGGTCGTGATCTGGCCCTCGAAGCGGACCACGGCCGCGCTGATCAGGGGCACCTTGGCCCGGTGGCAGGCGTCGTTCATGACATAGCGCGCTGTCGGGTTGTCCGTGCCGTCGGCCACCAGGTCGTAGCGCGCGACCAAGCCCTCGGCGGTGTCGGCCGTCACCCGTTCGTCATGGCGCTCGACCGTGACATGGGGGTTGAGCCGCCGGATCGCTGCGGCCGCGCTCGCGGTCTTGGCCTGTCCGATACCCGCGGTCGTGTGGACGATCTGGCGCTGGAGGTTGGTCATGTCGACCCGGTCGTCGTCGGCGACCCCGATCGTGCCGATCCCCATCGCCGCGAGATAGAGCATCAGGGGCGAGCCCAGGCCCCCCGCGCCCACGACCAGAACCCGCGCGGCCAGCAGCTTGGCCTGCCCCTCCTCGTCGATCTCGTCCAGGATGACGGTGCGGGCGTGGCGGAGGAGCTGGTCGTTGTCGAGTTCGGCCGGGTCGAGCTGGGCGGCGCCGGTCATTTTGCGCCGTCCCGTTCGACCATGGAGCCGGTTCCGGTCGATCCGAACCCGCCCCCGCCCCGCGTGCTGTCAGGCAGATCGGCGCGCTCGTCCCAGGCGATCCGCGCGACCGGGGCGACGACGAGCTGGGCGATTCGCATGCCGCGTTCCACCGCGAAAGACTCGGCCCCGAGATTGACCAGCAGGACCGCGATCTCGCCCCGATAGTCGGCGTCGATGGTGCCCGGGCTGTTCAGCACGGTGATGCCGTGGCGCGCCGCCAGGCCCGAGCGGGGCCGGATCTGGGCCTCGAAGCCGGTCGGCAGGGCGATGCTGAGCCCAGTGGGGATCGGGTGCCGTCCGCCGGGCGCGATCTCGAGGGTTTCGGCGACGGCGGCGTGGAGATCCAGGCCCGCGCTGTCCGGGGTGGCGTAGGCGGGCAGCGGCAGATCCGCGCCATGGGGCAGGCGGCGGAGGGCGACACCGATTTCCGTCATGCCGTCCCGGCCAGGCGTTCCGCGATGCGCTGCACCAGCCGCTCGGCGACGGCGGTCTTGGTCATGCGCGGCCAGGCCTCTTCATCCTCGGCGGCAACCAGATGGACCGTGTTCTCTTCGCCGCCGAAGGTGCCCGTGCCCTGGGAAACGTCGTTGGCCAGAATCCAGTCGCAGCCCTTGCGCGCGCGCTTGGCGCGGGCGTGCTCGACGATCGATTCCGTCTCCGCGGCAAAGCCGATCACCAGGGCCGGGCGGCGGTTGCCGGGCTCCGACAGGCCGGCCAGGATGTCCGGATTCTCGACGAAAGCGATTTCGGGCGCGTCGCCGCCGTTTTTCTTCATCTTCTGGCCGGCTTCGGCGGCCGGGCGCCAGTCGCTGACGGCGGCGGCGCAGACCGCCACATCCACCGGCAGGGTGTCCCGGCAGGCGGCGAACATCTCCCGCGCGCTTTCGATCCGGCGCATGGCGACCCCCGGGGGGTCGGGTTCATGGGTTGGACCCGTGATCAGCACCGTCTCCGCCCCGGCGCGGGCCAGGGCGGCGGCGATGGCGTGACCCTGGCGGCCGGAGGAGCGGTTGGCGACGTAGCGCACGGGGTCGATCGCCTCGTGGGTCGGCCCGCTGGTGACCAGGGCGCGCCGTCCGGCCAGGGGTGCGGAGGCGGCGAAATGATCGAGCACGGCGGCCACGATGTCGTGCGGTTCGGCCATGCGGCCGGGGCCGTGCTCGCCGCAGGCCATGTCGCCCTCGACCGGGCCGACGAAGCCGACGCCGCGCGCGGCGAGGAGCTCCAGATTGGCTTGGGTGGCGGGATGCAGCCACATGCGGTGGTTCATGGCGGGCGCGGCCAGGACCGGCTTGTCGGCCGCCAGCAGGACCGTGCTGGCCAGATCGTCGGCCCGGCCCTGGGCCATGCGCGCCAGCAGGTCGGCGGTCGCCGGGGCGATCACGATCAGGTCGGCTTCGCGTGACAGGCGGATATGGCCCATCTCGCTCTCGTCGGTCAGCGAGAAAAGCTCGCCATAAACCTTGTCCTCGGTCAGGGCGGAGAGCGAGAGGGGGGTGACGAATTGCGACCCGGCGGCGGTCAGGACCGCGCGCACGGCCGCACCCCGCTCGCGCAGCCGGCGGACCAGCTCGAGGCTCTTATAGGCGGCGATGCCGCCCGCGACGATCAGAAGAATGCGCTTGCCGTGAAGCATTGCGGGCCCTCCTCGGGCCGTTTCGCACCTGCGAATAACCTAATGCGGGCCGGAATGCCTGGCAACGCGCGCCTATCCCGGTCGTCCTACCCCCATAGCAGCGCCCCGGCGATGACCGCGAGCAGGCCGATCGCCGCCCACATGGCATAGGGCCAGGACCGGCCCGGCCGACGCCCCGCTTCGGCCAGGGCGCGCACGGTGTCGGGATGCAGGCGCAGACCCCCGTCGGCGAGCATCGACAGTGTGTCTTCGGCGTCGCGCAGCAAGGCCGGCAGCCGTTCCGCGCCGCGCGCGAGATCCGTCGCCGCGTCGCGCAGCCGGGCCTGGGGACCCAGATTCTCTCGCGCCCAGATCTCCATCGACGGGCGGGCCATCTCCCACATGTTGATGTCGGGATTCAAGCTGCGGCCCACCCCTTCGGCGACCAGCATGCTTTTCTGCAGCAGCAGAAGCTGGGGTTGGGTCTCCATCTCGAACATCTTGGCGACCTGGAAAAGCTGGCCCAGCAGGCGCGCGATGGAGACCTCGTGCAGGGGCCGACCCAGGATCGGCTCGGCGATGGAACGGCAGGCCTGGGTGAAGGCGTCGACGGATTTGTGGGCGGGGACGTAGCCGGCGCGGAAATGGGCTTCCGCCGCCATGCGGTAGTCACCGTTGAGGAAACCGATCAGCATCTCGGCCAGATAGTGTCGGGTGCGCCGGTCGAGCCGGCCCATGATGCCGAAATCGACGGCCACGACCTCGCCCTCGGTGCCGACGAACAGGTTGCCCGGGTGCAGGTCGGCATGGAAAAAGCCGTCGCGGAAGGCTTGGGTGAACAGGGCGGCGGCGGCCTTGGCGAGCACGGCGTCGGGGTCGTGGCCGGCGGCGACGATGGCCTCGCGCTCGTCCACGGGAATGCCCGCGACCCGCTCAAGGGTCAGGACCCGGCGCGCGGTGCGCAGCCAGTCGATCGCGGGCACCCGGAAATCGGGATCCTCGGCGAAGTTCTGGGCCAGTTCGGAGGCGGCGGCCGCCTCGAAGCGCAGATCCATCTCGATCTGCACGGTCTCCGCCATGGTCTCGACGACCTCGAGCGGCTTCAGGCGGCGCAGGTCGGGCTGGGTGCGCTCGGCCAGGGCCGCGATCCAGGTGAACAGGTCGAGATCGCGCGCGAAGGCCTCCTCGATGCCGGGGCGCAGAACCTTGACCGCGACCTCGCGGCCGTCGGCGGTCACGGCGAAATGGACCTGGGCGATCGAGGCGGCGGCGACCGGCGCGTCGTCGAAGGACGAATACAGGGCCTCGAGCGGCTGGCCCAATTCGGCGGCGACGATCCGTTTGGCCTCGTCTCCGGGAAAGGGGGGCAGGCGGTCCTGCAACTCGGCCAGGTCGGCGGCGACCTCTTCCCCCAGCAGATCGGAGCGGGTGGAGAGGAGCTGCCCGACCTTGATGAAGCTGGGGCCCAGTTCCTGGATTGCGCGGGCCAGGCGTTGGCCCGGCCGCCCGGGCCGGTGCCGGCTGGGAAAGGCCAGCAGGCGCGCGGCGAAGGTCAGCGGCGGGGCGATGGCGAAGCGTTCCAGCGGGAACAGGGCGTCGTGGCGCGCCAGGGTCCGGGCGATGGCGAAAAGCCGCAACAGGTTGCGCGCGGTGCGGGTCATCGATTCGGCCGACCCGTCAGAGACGCCAGCCGGTGTGCAGCGCCGCGATGCCGCCGGACAGGTTGCGCCAGGAAACCCGCTCGAAGCCAACCGCCCTCATCCGTTCGGCCAGGGCCTGCTGATGGGGAAAGCGGCGGATGCTCTCGGCCAGATAGCGATAGGCATCGGCGTCGCCCGTGACCATGCGCCCGAGACCCGGCAGGACGGCGAAGGAATAGCGGTCATAGGCCTCGCCCAGCAGGGGCAGGGCGACGCGGCTGAACTCCAGGCACAGAAAGCGTCCACCGGGGCGCAAGCTGCGCCGGATTTCGGCCAGGGCTCGGTCGATGCGTGTCACGTTGCGCAGGCCGAAGGCGATGGTGCAGGCATCGGCGCGCATATCCTCGACCGGCAGGGCCTCGGCGTCGCCCGCCAGCCAGGCGATTCCGCCCGTGATGCCGCGGTCGAGCGCGCGGTCGCGCCCGACCCGCAGCATCGCCTCGTTGATGTCGCAGACCAGGATCGGCCGGCCGCCCGCGGCCTCGGCGCCGATCCGCTCATGGATGCGGAACGCGATATCGCCGGTGCCGCCCGCGAGATCGAGAAAGCGCTCGCCCGGCCGGGGCGCCAGCGCGTCGATCAGAGCCGTCTTCCACAACCGATGAACCCCAAGGGACATCAGGTCGTTCATCAGGTCGTAGCGGCCGGCGACCCGGTCGAAAACGTCGCGGACCAGCTCGGCCTTGTCCTGTTCCGGCACCCGGCGGAAGCCGAAATCGGCTTCGCCGCGCGCGGTGGTCTCGTCCGCGCCGGTCTCATCGTTCTGAGGAGCCTCGATCATGCGCCGGACGATAGCCCAGGCCCTGCGGACGCGCTAGGTTGGCGCATGCCCGAACTGCCCGAAGTCGAGACCGTGCGCCGGGGCCTCGCCGCCCGCCTGGAAGGCCGCCGCCTGATCCGGGCCGAGACGCGGCGGCCCGATCTGCGCATTCCGTTGCCCGCCGATTTCGGCCCCCGCCTGACTGGGCGCCGGGTGCTGACCGTCGGGCGGCGGGCCAAATACCTGCTGCTGACCATGGATGACGGCACCGTCCTGATCGCCCATCTGGGGATGAGCGGGCGGATGACCCTCGGCCCCGTGCCGGGCGGCCCACTCGACCGCCACGACCATGTGGTATTCGAGACCGAGGACGGCACCGAGGTGCGGTTCAACGACCATCGCCGCTTCGGCCTGATGACTTTCGCCGCGGCCGATTCGCTCGAGTCCCACCCCCTCCTCGCCGGCCTGGGACCGGAACCCCTCGGCAACGCCTTCAACGGCCCGGCCCTGGCTGCCGCCCTGGCCGGCCGACGGACTCCGATCAAGGCCGCGCTGCTGGACCAGAAGGTGGTCGCCGGGATCGGCAATATCTATGCCTGCGAGGCGCTCTACGGCGCCCGCCTGTCGCCCCGGCGCCAGGCCTATACGGTTCAGGGCGGGCGGGCCGAGCGCCTGGTCGAGGCCGTGCGCGCGGTCCTGGGCGCGGCGATTGCGGCGGGCGGTTCCAGCTTGCGCGACTACGTCCAGGCGTCGGGCGAACTGGGCTATTTCCAGCATGCCTGGCAGGTCTACGGCCGCGAGGGCGAGGCCTGCGCGGCGCCCGAATGCGGCGCGCCGATCCGGCGGCTGGTTCAGTCGAACCGCTCGACCTTCTATTGTCCGCGCTGCCAACGCTAGGTATGAACCTTCCGCCATGACCCGCCTTCTCGCCGGACTCGCCGTTCTTCTTCTCGTTCTTGCCGTTCCGGCGGCGCGGGCGGACGGCTTCGTCGCGGGCATGGACGACGTGCCGCTGATGCCGGGCCTGACCCTGCTCGACGACGCGGGCATGGCCTTCGACGACGAGGCCGGCCGGGTGGTCGAAAGCTATGCCTACGGCGTCGTGACCGAGGCCGAGGTGCTGGCCTTCTACGACGAAACCCTGCCGCAGCTTGGCTGGCAGGCGACCGGTCTCGGGTCCTATGGGCGCGAAAGCGAGCTGTTGCGCATCGAATTCCTGGTCGGGGGACCGCCCCTCACCATTCGATTCTTCCTGTCGCCCGGCTGACGCCGGCACGGATTCCACCCCAAAAGGCCGATCTCGAAAGGCCCATCCCGAAAGGACATCCATGAGTTACGAGAATATCAAGGTCGAGACGCGCGGGGCGGTCGGCGTGATCGTCCTGAACCGGCCCCAGGCTCTCAATGCCCTGTGCACGCCCCTGATCCGGGAACTCGGCCAGGCGCTCGACGGGTTCGAGGCGGACGATGCGATCGGCGCGGTCGTCCTCACCGGCGGCGAGAAAGCCTTCGCGGCGGGCGCCGACATCAAGGAAATGCAGCCCAAGGACCACATGGACGTCTATCTCCAGGACTTCATCTCCGACGGCTGGGAGCGCATCACGACCTGCCGCAAGCCGGTGATTGCGGCCGTCTCGGGCTTCGCCCTCGGCGGCGGCTGCGAAATGGCAATGATGTGCGACTTCATTCTGGCGGACGAGACCGCCAAGTTCGGCCAGCCGGAGATCAGCATCGGCACGATACCCGGTGCCGGCGGCACCCAGCGCCTGCCGCGCTATGTCGGCAAGTCCAAGGCGATGGAGATGGTCCTGACCGGACGCATGATGGATGCGGAGGAGGCGGAGCGCGCGGGGCTGGTTAGTCGCATCCTGCCCAAGGCCGAACTGCTCGACGAGGCGGTCAAGGTGGCGGGCCGTATCGCCGGCCTGTCGCGGCCGAGCGTGCTGATGGCCAAGGAATCGGTGAACCAAGCTTACGAAACCGGCCTGGCGGAAGGCATCCGTTTCGAGCGACGTCTGTTCCATTCGACCTTCGGGACCGAGGATCAGAAGGAGGGCATGGCGGCCTTCATCGAGAAGCGCAAGCCGGCCTTCAAGAACCGTTGAAGGGCCTCATGCGGCGCGGGTGGGCTTGACGGCCCACCCGGCGCGGCGATATAAGCGCCCGCTTGAACCCCATTGATACCGAACGGAAAGTTTAGCGATGGCCCATCATCAATCGGCCAAGAAGCGCATCCGCCGCAACGCGCGCCAGACCGTCGTCAACGGCGACCGGCGCGGGCGTGTCCGGACTTCCATCAAGAATGTGGAACTGGCGATTCAAGGCGGCGACAAGGCCGAAGCGGCGGCCGCCCTGCGCACGGCCCAGCCCGTCATTCAAAGCGGCGTGGGGGGCGGTGTGCTCCATGCCAACACGGCGGCGCGCAAGCTCTCGCGCCTGTCGAAGCGCATCAAGGCGCTCTGACGCTCAAACCGTTTCCGCAGAACGATTTTTTGCCGCGCCCAATTGGGCGCGGCGGCGTTTTGGGCCGACGCCCAGGCTGCAGGCCGGCTGCGTTTTTCGCCGGCTGCGCGGTGCGCGGGCGAAAAAAACCCACCGTTCCCCATGTGTCCCGTTGCACGCTCGATCAGCCATCGGTACATTGATGGCGTTGACGGTCGTCAGCCTTACGACATCTTATAATATTATGAGCTGGGCAATCTAAAATTCGCGTGATCAAATAACGGGTTATAAAAAATAAATAAAACCTCGCATTAATACTTGGGGTTATCCGTTTCAGAGCAGGCGAGTGGACGTGCCGGATCCCGAGGGGTTCCCGGCGGCCCCGATAAGTCGGATGGACTGACGGCCTCTTGGCGGGAGACCAGGGTGCCGGAACAAGCCTATGCGGGAGATGTCTCTGCGCGGGAAGCGTGGGACATGCTGTCCTCCGAAGAGAACGCCGTGCTCGTCGATTGCCGGACGACCGCCGAGTGGTCTTTCGTCGGCATCGCCGATCTCGACTCCGTCGGCAAGGCGCCGGTCATGGCCGAGTGGCAGAGCTTTCCGTCCATGGCCGTCGACCCGGCTTTCGCGGACGCGCTGCGCGACAAGGGCGTGACGCCCGAGAGCGCGGTCATCTTCATGTGCCGATCGGGGGTGCGGTCGAAAGCGGCGGCGGTCGAGATGACGGGGCATGGCTATGGCCGTTGCTACAACCTCGCGGGCGGATTCGAGGGGCCTCTCGACGAGAGCGGCCATCGCGGCGCCGTGGACGGCTGGAAAAGCGCCGACCTGCCCTGGAGGCAAAGCTAGGCATGGCTGACAGGTATGGAGAGGCCGAAATCCGCTCGCAATGGGCGCGTGTGCGTGGCGGCCTGCGCGCCGAGTTCGGCGAGGCGACCTATCGAAGCTGGTTCAAGCCGCTCACCCTGAAAGAGGTCCGCGACGGGCGGGCGACCGTCGCGGTGCCGACCCGCTTTATCCGCGATTGGGTGGTGTCGAACTATTCCGATCGCATCTGCGAGATGTGGAACGGCCTGAACGAGAGCTTGCAGGCGCTCGATATCATCGTCGAGGCTCCGATGTCGGGCACCGTGGTCAAGACGGACGACGAGGACGACGCCGCCACTGCCCCGGAAATGCGCGACGATATCGGCGCGCGGCTC
>JABIRQ010000224.1 GCA_018699755.1 Rhodospirillaceae bacterium
CCTCGACCGTGAAAGCATCCGTCGCCGTGGCCTGCGCCAGCCCCGCCCGCGGGCCGATAAGCCCGATGAGGACCAGCGCCACGGCCCACGGAAGGAGGGTTGCGGCGCGGTTGCGGAGCATTGCAATGCGTTCCCGATCCAGTATCTTCGCCGCCGGGGCGACGTGCGCACGTTATAACCCCTCAGCCGAAGGCGAGAAAGCCATATCCCAAAACGAAACAGGCCCGAAACGGCCAGCGACCTATAGAGACGCGGGCGTCGACATCGATGCGGGCGCGGCCCTTGTCGACGCGATCCGGCCGCTTGTCGCCCGCACCGAGCGCAGCGGGATGGTCGGCGGCATCGGCGGCTTCGGCGGGTTGTTCGATCCCCGAGCGGCAGGGTTCCGCGATCCGATTCTGGTGGCCGCGACCGACGGGGTGGGCACCAAGCTCCGGGTCGCCTTCGAAAGCGGGCGCCACGACACGGTCGGCATCGACCTGGTCGCGATGTGCGTGAACGACCTTGTCGTCCAGGGCGCCGAACCGCTGTTCTTTCTGGACTATTTCGCCACAGGGCGGCTCGCGGTCGAGAATGCCCGCGCCGTGATCGCCGGCATCGCCACCGGCTGCGAGGAAGCGGGCTGCGCCCTGCTGGGCGGCGAGACGGCCGAGATGCCCGGCTCCTACCCCGAAGGCGAATACGACCTGGCCGGCTTCGCCGTGGGCGCGGTCGAGCGCGATGCGGTGCTGACGGGAGAGGCCGTGCGCGAAGGCGACACGATCCTCGGCCTGGCCTCCTCTGGGGTACATTCCAACGGCTATTCCCTGGTTCGCCGGCTGGTCGCCCAATCGGGCCTTGCCTATGGCGACCCCGCACCTTTCGATCCGGATAAAACTCTTGGCGAAGCGCTCCTCGCGCCGACTCGCATCTATGTCCGGGCCTGTCTCGCGGCGATTCGGACCGGCGGGGTGCGCGCCTTGGCCCATGTCACCGGCGGCGGATTGATCGAGAATATTCCCCGCGTCCTGCCGGACGGCCTGGCCGCCGTGCTCGACGCCGCCGCCTGGTCGGCGCCGCCGGTCTTCGGGTGGCTGGCGCGGAACGGACCCGTCGCATCGGATGAAATGGCGCGGACCTTCAACTGCGGCATCGGCATGGCCATGGTGACCGATCCCGCGCGCGTGGACGAAGTCGAGGACGCGCTGCGCGCGGCCGGAGAGTCGGTTTACCGGATCGGTCGGATCGTCCGTGCGGCAGGCGAAAAGCGAACGGCGATAGAAAACGCTGGCAAGACCGCGGACGGAACATGGCCGGCCTGACCTTGGGCGTCCTGATCTCGGGCCGGGGCTCGAACCTTCAGGCCCTGATCGACGCCTGCGCACGCGCCGACTATCCCGCCCGCATCGCCCTGGCGATCTCCAACGTGGCGGGAGCCGGCGGGCTGGCGCGGGCCGAGGCCGCCGGCATTCCGACCGCGACGATCCCCCATCGCGAGTTCGAGACGCGCGAAGCCTTCGAGGCGGAGATAACGGCCGCCTTGCGCCGGGCGGGCGTCGAGCTGGTCTGCCTGGCCGGATTCATGCGCCTGCTGACACCCGGCTTCGTCGAGGACTGGCGCGACCGGCTGATCAACATCCACCCGTCGCTGCTGCCCGTCTATAAGGGGTTGGACAGCCATGCCAGGGCCCTTGCCGACGGTGTGCGCTTCACCGGCTGCACGGTGCATTTCGTGCGCCCGGAGATGGATGTCGGCCCGATCGTCGCCCAGGCTGCCGTGCCGGTCCTGGAGGGCGACGACGAGGAGACCCTGGCCACCCGCGTGCTGGCCGCCGAGCATCGCTGCTATCCCCTCGCAGTCCGGCTGATCGCCGAAGGACGGGTGCGGATCGTGGGCGAGCGGGTTTCGGTCGATGGCGCGGAGGGCCCGGAGAGGGCCGTGCTCAACCCGTTGGAGGGCTAGTCCCGGCCCGAATCGACCGGGCGCGGCGGCCTATTGCTTGATATAGGCCTGCTGCATATGGGCCAGGCGCGGCGCACAGGCATCCTTCACCAGCATGAAGCGGCCCTGGAGTTTCCGCACCAGGAAGCTCACACCCGAAACCTTGCGGGCGACGAAGGTGTAGGACCCGATTTCGCCAGGGCAGGCCGCCGCGCCGGGATCGTTCGCCAAGGTGACTCCAGCTCCGTCGATCCGGTAGTTGCCCTCGATCGCCTCGCCTCCGTCCGGACGCTGCACGAGATAGCGCCCATCCTCGCCGAAGGTGACGGTCAGCCCGTCGAGTTTGCTGACCCAGGTGCCCGTCAGTTCCGCCGCCCGGTTCGGCGCGGGCAAGGGATCGACAGCATATTGGAAGCACCCCGCCAAGGGCAGGAACAGAACGACGGCGACAGCCAGCAGAACGGGTCTGGTCATCGATTGTCTCCCCTCGCGCATCAAGATGCGGCCCGAATCCGGCCGGTGCGATTGCATCGGCGCGTACGCCCCATTATACAGACGACCATCGGCTTGATACACAACGGGTGGGGCTACCGATGGCATCCGATGCACTGAACCAGGAAATCGCCGAAACCTCCCGCAAGGGATTCGCCGGTTTCGTCAAAGTAACCGTCATTTCTTCGATCGCGGTCGCGGTCACTCTCTTGTTGATGCTGGCCTTCCTCGTCTGATCCGAAGGCCGGCGCCGGAACGCAAAACGCGGCCCTTCGGGGCCGCGTTTGTTTTTCTCCGGTGCGGCGGGCTTTATCCGACGATCTCGCAGCCGCTGAAGAAGAAGGCAATTTCGTTCGCTGCGTTCTCCGCCGAATCCGAACCGTGGACCGAGTTCGCCTCGATCGACTCGGCGAAGCTCTTGCGGATCGTGCCCTCGGCCGCCTCCGCCGGATTGGTCGCCCCCATCACCTCGCGATTGCGCGCCACCGCACCCTCGCCTTCCAGAACCTGAACGACGACCGGACCCGAGGTCATGAAGTCGCACAGATCGCTATAGAAGGGGCGTTCCTTGTGCACGGCGTAGAAGGCCTCGGCCTGCTCCTGGGTCAGGCGAAGGCGTTTCTGCGCGACGATGCGCAGGCCGGCTTCTTCCAGCTTGGCGTTGACCGCGCCGGTCAGGTTCCGCCGGGTGGCGTCCGGCTTGATGATGGATAGGGTCCGCTCGACGGCCATGGGCTCCGTCCTCTTTGTCGATGGATGCGCACAATGCGCAAACGAAAGGCGCGCGCCTTATAGCGGCGCGCGCCTGAACGGGCAACCGGGGAGCGACGGATCAGTCGTCCCGGTCGATGCCGCGGCCTGCCGTGCCGGCGGTGGAGACGGTTCCCGCCGTGCCGCAGACGCACCCGATGCTGCCGGCCGTGCCGACGGTCTTGCGGACCGGCGACGGCGCGCGATCAGGCGCCTCGCCGAGCAACGCCTCCGCTTCGGCGAATTCATAACCGGTGGCATTCGAATGGTCGTTCATCGTGATTGCTCTTCGAACAAAGCAAAAGGGCGCGCGCCGGTTTCGACGCGCGCCCCGTGCCTGGCCTGGAAAGGCCTAGTCCTTGTCGACCGCGGTGCCGACCGTGCCCACGGTACCGGTGCAGCCATGCGCCGAACCGGAGGTGCCGACCGTTCCGATAACGCCGTTGACGCCGTGAATCCGGGGCGCATCGAGCGCCTCGTCATTGAGGTCTTCCGTGAAAAGCTTCTCTGTGTCCGTCATTTCGATCTCCATCAAATTGCACAAGGGCAAAGGCGCCCCCCGACCGGCAGATTCGCATGACGTGACAGCGCCAATGAAAGCGAACCTTCACCCAAGGAAAATCATAACCCGAAAACCATTCATCGGCAATGGCGGGATCGCCGCGGCGCGGCCGCGCGCTCGGTCAGGCCTTCTTTTCCCAGCCTCCGCGCGCGGTTTGCTGCCAATAGGTCAGGTCGTGGCCCGCTTCCTTGTAGCCCGTCCAGCGCCCGCGCGCGGCCGAAACCGCATCCGGGTCGTTGCCGTCAAACAATTCGCATGTGATGGAATAGTCCCCGAGCGCGCTCGTTTCCGCGCCGTCGGTCAGGATCAGGACATCGGCGCCGTTGGGGTTTTCATCCCCCTGGGTCAGCCAGATCGGCTGATGTTCCGCGCGGCCGTCGCGGGCGGTGCCGTGGGGCAGGAATCCGCGGTCGTCATAGGTCCAAAGCAGACCGGCCAAGGCCTCGACCCGCTCCTCCGAAGCGGCCATCACGACCGCCCGGCTGCCCCGTTCAAGAACCTTCTCCAACAGTTCGGGCAAGGCCCGCTCCAGCGGCTTGCGCTGCAGGTGGTAGAAGCGGATCTCGGTCATGCCGGCACACCCGCCCGGCTAGCCTTCGTAGTGATCCGCCACCAGGCGTTCGAGCATGCGGACGCCGAACGCCGTTGCCCCCTTGGGCGCGGTCGGCTTGTCCTTGGTCGACCAAGTCATCCCGGCGATGTCGAGATGCGCCCAGGGCACGTCGTTGACGAAGCGCTTGAGGAACTGGGCCGCCGTAATGCCGCCCGCGCCGCCTGCCGTCGAAATGTTCTTCATGTCCGCGATCGGCGAATCGAGGGCCTTGTCGTATTCCGCGTGCAGGGGAAAGCGCCAGACCGGCTCGTCCACCGCCTTGCCCGCGGCCTCGAGCCGCCGGGCCAGCTCGTCGTCGTTGCTGAACAGCCCACCATGGACATGACCCAGGGCGACGACGATCGCCCCGGTCAAGGTCGCCAGGTTGACCATGAACTGGGGTTTGAAGCGGTCCTGGGTGTACCAGAGCGCATCGGCCAGGACGAGCCGACCCTCGGCGTCGGTGTTCAGGACCTCAATGGTCTGGCCGGACATGGAGGTGACAATGTCGCCGGGCCGCTGGGCGTTGCCGTCGGGCATGTTCTCGACCAGGCCGAGGATGCCGATGACGTTCGCCTTCGCCTTGCGCCCTGCCAGGGCCTTCATCAGGCCGCTGACCACGCCGGCGCCGCCCATGTCCCATTTCATGTCCCACATGCCGTTGCCCGGCTTGATGGAAATGCCGCCCGTGTCGAAGGTCACGCCCTTGCCGACGAAGGCGATCGGCTTGGACTTTTTCGACTTCAGCGCGCCGTTCCACTGCATGACGACGAGCTGGGTTTCGCGGCGGCTGCCCAGCCCGACCCCGAGGAGGGAGCCCATGCCGAGCTTCTCCAACTGCTTCTCGCCCAGGACCTCGACCTTGACCCCGAGCTTGGTCAGGGCCTTGACCTCCTTCGAAAAGCTCGCTGGATAAAGGATATTGGCCGGTTCGGAGGCCAGATCGCGGGTGAAGAACACGCCGTCGCCGATGCGGTCCAGGGGCTGGTAAGCGCGCTTGGCCGCACCCGAGCCCTTGACCCCGAAATTGACCTTCTTGAGGCGCGGCTTGTCCTCCTTCTTCATTCGCGTGCGGTACTTGTCGAAGCGATAGCTGCGCAGGCGCAGGCCGAAGGCCATATGGGCCGCGATTTCGGCCGCGCTCATCCCCGTCTTGGCGGCGCCGTCCACGGTCACCGCGACCGGACCTTCGACCTTGGACAGCTTGGCGTAGATCGCGCCGCCCGCCTTCTCGACCGTGAGGGGGCCGAGCGCATCGGGCTTGCCCAGCCCAATCGCGAGCACCCGGTCGAGCTTTGAGCCCGCGGGCGCCAGCAGCTCCGCCGTCTGCCGCGCCTTGCCCGTGAAGCTCGCCGCCTTCATCGCCCGCGTGAGTGCTCCGCCCAAGCGCTCGTCGACGGCCTTGGCCACCGGTGTCAGCGCGTTTTCCTCGAACGCGCCGACCACGAGGGTTCCGGATGTCGGCATTTTGGGCTCGGAAAAGGTGATTTGCATGGGCGGGGCATTCCTTGTTTCAGTGTCGCGACGGCGCGGCGAGGAAGATGAATTGGCGACACTCTAGCCGATGGCGGCGCAAAGGAAAGCCCGCCTAGCGGGTGCCGCCGGGGCCCAGATAGCGGAAAATCCCCGGCCGGTCGGCCCGATCGCGCACGGCCTCGGCCAGCCAGCCGGGCAAGCGATCCGCCACCGACGCGCCGTAATGCAGCATGTCCCAGTAGTTCTCGTCCCGCATGGCGATGTCCGAGTGGAACATGAAATCGACGACATGCGCGTTGTCGAACCCCTCGGCGATGGCGACGAGGCGGCGGCGGCATTCCCGCCACTCCAGCTCCGCCTGGGATCCAGGCGGCGGCTGCGCCCGGTGGTGATAGGGCACCAGCATCAGAATCTTGACCGTGGCGGCCGGCAGGGCGCCGAGCATGGCGGCGAGATCGTCATGGGTCGCATAGACCCAGGCCCGCCTCTCCGCCTCCGGCACCTGGGCCGCCGGCTCGACGGGATCGTGCGGCCGGCGAGGGCCCGCGCCGTAGATATGGCCGCGCGCGCGCTCGAGATCGTATTCGGAAGGCCCCGGCAGGAAGGCCCGGAAGCCGTCCCGGTCGAAAGCCGAATCGCGGATGCCCAGAAGCCAGCCGATCTGCTTTCCGGTCTGCTCGAGGGCGCGCAGGTCGAAAAGGTGCAGCAGGTCGTTCCAGCGGTCCTCGTCGTACATCCAGGGCGGGAACGGCCGCGGCGTGAAGCGCGCGTAGTCATCCTGGCGTTGGCACCAGATGGTGTCGATGCCGACCACGACCGTCTCGATGTCCGCGTGGTGTTCGGCGAACAGATCCATGAGCATGCGCTGCTCATAGGCCGTGCCGCTGTTGAGGGAGAGATTGGCGAAATTGCCGCCGAACGCCTCTTCCAACAAATCGGGGTGCAGCATCCGCGTTGTCGAGGTACCGATCACAACGCTGTCGTAGCCCGGGTCGCGGGCGATCGCGGGATAGGAAAAGCGCTGGTTCGAATCGACCGGTGCGCGCGCAAGCGGCGGCGAAAACCAAACCGTGCCGTACGGATCGACAAGCAGCACGGAAAGATAGAGCAGCGTGCCCAATCCGCCCGCCAACCCCACCGCAAACCGCCAATAGCCGCGCCAGCCCATCGCGCCCTCAGAACTGGAAATAGATGAATTCGACGGCGCGCCCGCCGCCGACCAGCAGGGTCACGTAGAGCAAGGCCGCACCGGCCGCAGCCGCCGACAGGCGCGAAGGCCGCAGGCGTTCCAGGGCCAGGCGCTGGCTGACCGGCAGCGCCAGGACGACGAAGGCACAAAGGGCGATCAGCCAGAGATCGGCGGGCTCTGCGATTGCGAGAGCGATTCCGCCCTCTCCTCCTCCGGCCATCGCGGCCCAGATCGACCAGGCGGAGGCGAAGCTTTCCGCCCGGAACATGACCCAGGCGAGGAAGACCACGAGCATGGTTGCGGCCCAGCCGACGACCCTCGGCAGGGCGATACCGGCCTGTCCCCAGGCGCGCTGAACGGCGAGCGCCAGGCCGTGCATGCCGCCCCAGACCACGAAGGTCCAGGCCGCGCCGTGCCACAACCCGCCCAACAGCATGGTCGCCATCAGGGCGAGCATCATGCGCACCACGCCGTGGCGGTTGCCGCCGAGAGGGATGTACAGATAGTCGCGCAGGAACCGCGACAGGGTCATGTGCCAGCGGCGCCAGAATTCGCGAATCGATATCGACCGGTACGGCGCGTTGAAGTTCAGCGGCAAGGCGAACCCGAACAGCAGACCCAGCCCGATCGCCATGTCGGAATAACCCGAAAAGTCGAAATAGATCTGGAAGCCGAAGGCGATGGCGGCCAGCCAGGCCTCGATCGTGCCGAGCGCGGTGCCCGCAGCCGAGGCGGCGTAGAGCGGGTCGGCGATCGGCGCCAATTGGTCGGCCAGCAAAGTTTTCTTCGCCAAGCCGATGACGAGCAGCGTCAGCCCCCGCGAAAACCGTTCGTCGAATCCCGGCCGCAGCGGGTGCAGGGCGTATTGCAGGATGATTTCGTTGTGGCGAACGATCGGGCCGGCGATGAGTTGCGGGAAGAAGGTGACGAACAGGGCGTAGTCGTCGAACCGGTAGAGCGGCGCCCGGTCGCGCGCGCGATCGACGAGATAGGACACCTGCTGGAAGGTGAAAAAGCTGATGCCGAGAGGCAGGACGATGCCCCAGGCGCGATGCTCCAAACCGAACAGCGCCTCCAGGTTGCCGGCGAAGAAGTCGGCGTATTTGAAAATGCCCAGGACGAGGAGGTTGAGGCCGACCCCTGCGACGACATGCCAACGGCCCGCGCCCTCGCCGATCGCACGGGCGAACAGCCAGTTGACTCCGACCGAGGCGAGAAGCAGCGGAACCAGCCGCAAGTCCCAGTAGCCGTAGAACACGAGCGACGCGACGATCAGCAGCCAGATGCGCAGGCGCGCCCGACCGGCCGCCAGGTAGTAGAGCGCCAGGACCGCAGGCAGGAAAGCGATCAGAAAAACCTGGGAAGCGAAGAGCATATGCGGATCAGCCGCGGGCCGGAGCGAGCCGCGCGATCTGGTTTGTCACCAAATGGAGATAAAAGCTAAAACAAGCTCTCCATCGGGACCGAATAGGTCACTGTCACGGTTTCGGTCCCCGGATTCAGGTCGCTGAAGACCTTGCCGTGCGACATATGATGGAAGCCAACGCCGAGCTGGGATTCGTTATCGAACCGGTAGCTTACGTCGATGCCGGAACGCAGAACGCCCGCGCTGCCGAGATTCTTGCCGTCGCCGGCGTAGTAGACGGCCGGCGCCACATTGGGGGAAATCACCAGCCGCCGCCCGAAATAAGCGTCGACGCGCAAGCCGGCATAGGCATAGGCCCCGCCGTCGGAGGTGCCGTCGACTCCAACGAAGGGCTTGAACCGCCACAGGAAAAAATCGGACCGGTATTCCATCTTGAAGAGCGCGGCCTGATCCTCGTCATCGACCGCGTCGAAGAAACCGCCGCCGAGCGTGACCAGATCGGGATTACGATGCTCCGGCGGGTCGGCGAACAAGGACCAGATCAGAATCGGCACAC
>JABIRQ010000247.1 GCA_018699755.1 Rhodospirillaceae bacterium
GCCTCGACCGCCTTGGAACCGAGCAGGGCCTTGAGGGCGACATATTCATGGGCGCTCAGGTAATAGCGCGGCGCCTCGAAGCCGATGCGCGCACCCGTCCAGCCCTTCTCGCGCAGCAGCGCCCCCAGCACCTCGATCGGGCGTCACGCCGTCGCGGGCAAGCCGACCGCGCGGCTGAAGGAACTCAACGACATCAACATCGCGGCCTGCGACGCCTGCATGGCCGAGATCAAGCCCGGCGTGCGCGCGGTCGTGCCCCACGAGGCGGCGCGCAAGGTGATCGAGGATGCCGGGCTTCTGGAATACATGTGGCACCTCTCCGGCTACGGCATCGGCTCGGGCTATCCGCCGCTCTGGGCCGAGAATTTCTCCATGTTCGGCGGCAGCGAGGACGTGATCGAGGAGAACATGGTCCTGACCATCGAGCCGCCCGCCTTCGTCCCGCCGGAAAGCGCCGGTTTCCGCCTGATCGACAACGTCATCGTCACCAAGACCGGCGTCGAGATGCTCTCCAAGACCGGCCGCGACATCATCGAGATATGAGGTGCGAAACCCTCTCCCATAGGGAGAGGGTGGACCGCCGCAGGCGGGCCGGGTGAGGGGTCGGGTGGCGAAGAGGAGGAAACGATGTTCAAGGTCATGATCGTGCTCAGTCGCAAACCGGGAATGAGCGTCGAGGCGTTCCGGCGTTACTGGCGCGAGACCCATGGTCCCAAGGCGGCGGCCATGCCGGGGGTCCGGCGCTATGTCCAATATGCCTGCGTGCCGGGACCGACCGGCGCCGTGCCCGGCCATGACGGCATCGCCGAGCTTTGGTACGCCGACGAGGCGGCCTGGCGCGAAAGCCGCGAAGCGCCGGAGGTGACGGCCTCGCGCGACGACCTCGTCCATTTCTGCGATCCGGACCGCCTCGCCTATCTCTTCGTCGAGGAGGACGTCATCCTCGGCTGAGGCTGGCGGCTGCGCGAGCCGAAGGTCCGAACGGGAACGGGCGGCTCCATTTCTGGGGCCGCCCGCCGCCTTCGTGCTCCTCCCAAGGAGCGTTGGGTCCGGTTCAGCCGTGGGCCTTGCCCGCGTCGATCCGGACCGCCACGAAGAGGGGCTGTTTGGCGCGGTCGACCAGCAGCAGGACGGCCTTTCGGCCCTCCTTGCCGGCTCTCTCGACCGCCTCGTGCAGATCCTCGGCGCTGGTCACCGCCTTGCGCTCCGCTTGGGTGATGACGTCGCCCTGGCGCAGGCCTTTCTCGGCCGCCGGGCCGGTGGGATCGACCCGGGCGATCACAAGGCCCTTGGCGTCGGCCGCCAGGTCCAGCGCGTCGCGCGCCGCATCGTCGAGCGGGGCGACCGTCAGGCCCAGGGCGGCGATCTCCGCGTCGCCCTTGCCGGCTTCGGGCGTGGCGTCCGGCCGGGCGCTGACCTGCACCGGATCGCTCATCTCGGCGACCGTCGCCTTGAGGCTCCGCTCCTTGCCGCCGCGCATGATGTCGACCGGCACCGTGCGCCCGACCTCGGTCTGGGCGACGACGCGGGGCAGATCGCGCATCTCGCCGATCGCCTTGCCGTCGAAGAGCAGGACGACGTCGCCCTGCTCGAAGCCGGCCTTCGCGGCCGGGCCGTCCGGCTGGACCTGTGCCACCAGAGCGCCCCTGGCCTCGTCGAGGCCGAGCCCTTCGGCGATCTCCTCGGTCACGGTCTGGATCGACACGCCGAGCCAGCCGCGCGTGACGCGGCCCTTGTCCTTGAGCTGGGCGATCACCGGCTCGGCCATGGCCGAGGGGACGGCGAAACCGATGCCGATATTGCCGCCCGAAGGCGAGAAGATGGCCGTGTTGACGCCGACGACCCGGCCCTCGGTATCGAACATCGGGCCGCCCGAATTGCCCCGGTTGATTGAGGCGTCGGTCTGGATGAAGTCGTCATAGGGCCCGGCATTGATGTTGCGGCTGCGCGCCGAGACGATGCCCGCCGTGACCGTGCCGCCCAGGCCGAAGGGGTTGCCGATGGCGAGGACCCAGTCGCCGACCCGCAGCGTGTCGGAATTGCCCCAGCCGACGGCCGGCAGCGGATCGTCGCTTTCGACCTTGAGCAGGGCGAGGTCGGTCTTGGCGTCGGTGCCGATCAAGGTCGCCGGCAGGCGCGTGTCGTCCTGCAAGATCACCTCGATCTCCTCGGCGCCGTCGATCACGTGGTTGTTGGTCACGACATAGCCAGCGGAATCGATGATGAAACCGGAACCCAGCGCCGTGGCCTGACGTTCCTGGCCCTGTTCCTGGCCCTGATTCTGGCCGGGTTCGCCGGGGAACTGCTTGAAGAATTCCTCGAAGGGGGAGCCGGGAGGGAATTGCGGCATATCGACCGCCGGCGCGCTGACCGTCTGGGTCGTCGAGATGTTGACGACAGAGGGCAGCAGTTTTTCGGCCTGGTCGGCGAAGCTGTCCGGCCGGGCCTGGGCCAGGGCCGGCAGGAGAAGGAGAAGCGCCAGGGCGAGGCCCGGAAGCAGGGCCGCATGGCGCAGGCGGATAAGAGGTCGGGTCATGGGGAATCCTCGATTCTCGATGGTTTCGTTCCCAGCGCTTCGTTCGATTTAGGAATCGGCCGGTTGCGTTCAAGCCCCCTTTTCGCATCGGGAACGCCACGGTCCAGCCTGCCATTGCCGCCATAATGCGGCGCGCAATCGGTCGCCGATGTGCCGGAAATAAGGCGAAAGCGGGGCGCTTGCGCCCGACGCCTAGACCCGCGGCGGGACGGGGCCGGTCGACGGGCGGTCTTCGGCGATGGCCGCGCCCCGGCGCTTCAGCCGCGCCTCGCGCCGCATGATGTAGAGGGTCGAGCCGATGATGATGGCGGCGCCCGTCCAGGTATAGGCGTCCGGCAGTTCGGCGAAGAGCAGGAAGCCCGCCCCGGCGGCGAAGATCAGCTGGGTGTAGTTGAAGGGCGCGATCGCCGTGGTCTCGCCGACCCGCCAGGCGAAGACGGTGAAGATCTGGCTGATCGTCGTCGTGACCGCGATCAGCAGGATCAGGACGAGCTGCTCCAGGCTCACGGGCTGCCAAGCGAACCAGGCCGGGATCGACGCGAAGAGCAAGGTGAAGGCCGCCATGTAGAAGATGATGGTGACCGGCTTTTCGGTGCCCGAGAGCTTCTTGACGACCACCGCGACGCAGGCGTCGAAAAAGCCGATCGCCAGGGCCACCAGAAGCACGGGGTCGAAGGCCGCCTGGCCCGGACGCAGCATGACCACGACCCCCAGGAAGCCGGCCAGGGTCGCGCTCGCCCGCCGCCAGCCGACCCGTTCGCCCAGGAAGGCGACGGCCAAGACCAGCAGGAACAGCGGCATGGTGAAGATCATCGCCGTCGCGTCCGCCAAGGGCAGGACGGAATAGGCGTAGTAGAAGCAGTTCATGCTGACGAAGGTGAACATCGCCCGCACCCCGTGCATGGCGATGTGGTCGGTGCGCAGCGCGCTCGTCACGCCCATGCGCAGGACGACGGGCAGGATCAGCATCACGCCCACGGCGGCGCGGATGAAGACGAGCTGGATGGTCGGGATGTCCTGGCCGACCATCCGGACGAGCACGATCAGCACGGTCGAGACGACGGCGTTGCACAGCAGCCAGATCGCTCCCCGGCTGTTGGGCGGCAGGCGGAACCAGGCCGCCTGGGCCGTGTCGAATCTCGCCCGCACGGGCATCAAGCGTTTTCCCCTTCGGTTGCCGGCATCGGCCGCCGGCCGAAGGCTTGAACCTCCGCCGGTCGGGTGGTGGAGTGACTGCAAGCCGCGCGCCGACAAGCCTAGGACGCGGGCGAAGGCATCAAAAGGGGGAAAGGCCGCGATGGCGAAGCGCGACGACCGGATTCACATCTTCTTCAACCGGGGTGCGGCCAAGCCCCCGGTTTTCCAGATCACCAAGGAGGGCTATGCCGCGGCGGCCAAGCGCCATCCCGCCCTGGCCAAGAAGGTCAAGGCGACCGTCGCCGAGTTCACGACTGAGTTCGCTCCGGTCGCCCATACGGTCGACGCCATGGTCGGCTTCGCCTTTCCCACCGAGACGATCCGCGGAAAGGCGACCCGCCTTAAATGGTGCCATGCCACGGGCGCGGGCGTGGACCACCTGCTGCCGCTCGGCGCCTGGCTGCCCAAGGGCGCGGTGATCACCAACAACAGCGGCATCCACGCGCCGCGGACGATGGAATCGGCAATGATGTCGATCCTCATGATCAACAGCCGGATGCCCGAGATCTACGGCCTGCAGCGGGCGCGCAAGTGGCGCCAGACCTTCACCAGCGTGGTCGCCGGCAAGACCCTGCTGGTCATCGGCGCGGGCGGCATGGGCACGGGCGCGGCGCGCGCGGGCTGGACCCTGGGCATGGAGGTGATCGGCGTGCGCCGCTCGGGCCGCAAGCACCGCTCCTTCGACAAGATGTTCCCGACCGGCAAGCTCGACCAGGTTCTGCCCCGGGCCGATATCGTCTTCATCACCTGCCCACTGACGCCGGAGACGCGGCACCTGATGGGACGCAAGCAGTTCGGCTTGATGAAAAAGACCGCCGGCTTGGTCAATTTCGGCCGCGGCGCCGTGGTCGACGCCAAGGCGCTGAAGGCCGCCCTGACCGCCGGCCGGATCTCCGGCGCGCTCATGGATGTCTTCGATCCGGAGCCCTATCCCCGCTCGGGCGAGTTGTGGAACGCCCCCAACATGATCGTGACCCCCCACTGCCTGTCCGACGACGAAGAGCACTACCTGCCCCGCACCCTCGATCTCGTCTTCGAAAACGTCGGCCGCATGCTGGCCGGCAAGAAGCTCAAGAACCTGGTGGAGATCGACCGGGCGTATTAGGGGCTGCCACGAAGGTCCCTCTCCCTATGGGAGAGGGCTTTTCAATCCAGCACGATCACCGCGTCCACGGCGAGGGCGCCGTCCGGGGTGACGATCACGGGGTTGAGGTCGATCTCGGCGATGCGCTCGCGCCCGGCATGAGCCAACTCGCCCAGGGCGACCAGC
>JABIRQ010000419.1 GCA_018699755.1 Rhodospirillaceae bacterium
AAGCCGCCTTCCGCGGGGAGGCCACCGGCGGGCAGCCAGCCGAGACCGACCGAGAAACCCATCATCAGCAGCAGGGCGAGCCAGAAGGGCGGAATCGAGATGCCGGCGAAGCAGAACAGGTTGACCGCGTTGTCGGCCGCCGAATAGGGCCGACGCGCCGCGATCAGGCCGAGCGGAAAGGCCAGGGCGACCGAGGCGACAAAGCTCAACCCCACCAGGATCAGGGTGTTGACCATGCGTGGGCCGATAATTTCCAGCACCGGCCGGGCGTATTGCCGGGAATAGCCGAGATCGCCGCCGAGCGCGGCCTGAAGCCAGGCGAGGTAGCGTTCCGCGAAAGGCCGGTCGAGCCCGTAGAGGGCGCGCAGCCGCGCCGCATCCGCCGCCGTCAGGTCCGGGTTGGCGCTGACCATCAGGTCGATGGGGTCGCCGGGCATCAGCCAGATCAGGCCGTAGACCGCCACGCTCATCAAACCGAGCACGGCGAGGGTCTGCAGCAGGCGATGGATGACGTAGGCGGTCATGAAAGCGACCGTCCCATGCGGGCGGCTACTCCGCCACCCGCCAATCCTCCACCCAGAGGGTCGAGGGGTATTGGTGGCCGGTCGGGCGGACGCCGTCGAGCCAGCGGGGCATGACGTAGGGATTGGCCCGGAAATAGAGCGGCAGGGCGGGCAGTTCCTCGGCGTAGAGCGCCTGGAGGCGTTGCCACAAGGCGAGGCGCTTGTTGCGATCCAGCTCGATTTCGATCGCGTCGATCAGTTCGTCGACCTCGGAATGGGCATAGCCGGTGTAGTTCTGGCCCGCCCAGGCGTTCGCCTCGGTCGGGATCTGATCGGAATACTGCGTGGTGCGCGGCACGTTTTCCGGCGAGCTGATCCAGGCGAACATCGCCATATGGGGGAAGCGGCGCATGGTCACCGTTTCGCCGAAGAACACGCGCGCGGGCTCGTTGCGGATCTCGGTCTCGATGCCGACCTGCTTCCACTGGCTTTGCAGAACCTGCTCGACCAACTCGCGCATCCGGTTGCCCGCCGTGGTCATCAGGACGATGCGGAGGGGCTCGCCCGCCGCGTTGTGGCGGATGCCGTCGCGGATATCGCCCCATCCGGCCTCGTCCAGCAGGGCAGCGGCCGCCTCCGGGTCGTAGGAATACTTGGGCAGGTCCGGATCGTGGACCCAGTCGAGCGGATTGACGAAGCCGTCGGCGACCGGCTGGCGGCCCTCGAACAGGCGTTCGCTGATCGCCTCGCGGTCGATCGCCGTGAGCAGGGCCCGGCGCACCTGCACGTCCCTCAGGATCGGGCTGTCCAGGTTCAGGTCGATATGCTCGTAGGCCAGGCCCGAGCGGTAGAGCACCTTGAAGTCCTCGCCGTGGCGCTTCTCGAAGGCCAGGGCCTGGTCCACGGTCAAGCCCAGCTCCCCGGCGATATAGTCGATGCCGCCCGAGAGCAGGTTGGCTTCCAGGGCCGCCGTGTTCTCGATGGTGCGCACGGTGATGCGGTCGAAAGCGGGCTTCTCGCCCCACCAGGTCTCGTTCTGCTCCAGCACGATATGGGAGCCGAGCTCGACCCCCGCGATGCGGTAGGGGCCGAAATAGAGGCCGGGATTGGCTGTTTCCGTGTCGAACAGGGTGCGGTTGCGGTATTCGCGCGGCTCGGCGAAGGCGGCGCGTTCCAGATGGGCAGGCAGCAGGGTCAGGCCGCTCATGTCGTTGTAGTCGAAGGTGACCCGGTCGCCGTGCAGGATCACCGTCTTTTCGTCCACCACTTCGACATCGAGGATGCGGCGGAAGGCTTCGAAATTGCCGACCCCGGTGTCGGGATGGCGGCCGACCTGCCAAGTGAAGACGACATCCTCGGCCGAAACCGGGGTGCCGTCGCCCCAGGTTGCGTCGGGATGGATCTTGAGGGTCAGGGCCATGCCCTCGCCGCCATCCTCCAACGGCTCGATCCTGGCGAGGCCGTTCTCCAGGGTCGGCAGTTCGGCGCAGAGCAGGCACACCAGGTTCCAGTCCGCGTCATAGGCGGTCACTGGCCGGCGCGTCATGGCGAGGATGAAGCTCTTCGCCATCATCGCGTCGATCAGCGGATTGAAGGTCGAAGGGAACTGCGTGATGCCGATGGTTAGGTCGCGCGCGGCGGCCGCTCCACCGCCCAAGGCCATCGCGCCAGCCAGGATCAGCGCCGCGAGGGTCCGGCGCATCGGGTCAGCCCGCCTTGTGGGCGTTGGCGGCGGCCCAGCCGTCTGGGTCGGCGAGGAAATCCTCGATCTTGTCCAACACGTCGACGGGAAAATCGCCGCCGCGCCGCGCCTCGTCCAGCACGTCCCGCCAAGTGGCGAGGCCGTGCAGGCGCACCCCTTCGGCCGCCAGGGTCTCGGTCGATTGTGGGAAGATGCCGTAGTGGAAGACGACCAGGGTGTCGGTCACCTTGGCCCCGGCTTCCTTCAGAGCTTGGATGAAGTTGATCTTGCTGCCGCCATCGGTCGCCAGGTCTTCGACCAGCAGGACGCGCCAACCCTCGGGCATGTCGCCCTCGATCTGCGCCATGCGTCCGAAGCCCTTGGGTTGCTTGCGGACGTAGAGCATCGGGAGGTCCAGGCGTTCGGCCAGCCAGGCGGCATAGGGAATGCCGGCGGTCTCGCCGCCGGCGACGGCATCAAGCCCCTCGGCGCCCATGAATTCGCGCGTCATGGCGGCGGCCAGGTCGAGAACCGTGGTCCGTTCCGCCGGGAAGGAGATGATCTTGCGGCAATCGATATAGACCGGACTGACCCGTCCGGAGGTGAAGACATAGGGCTCGTCCGGGCGAAAATTCACCGCTTTGATGTCGAGCAGCACCCGCGCCGTGATCCTACCGGCCTGCTTGGTGTCCGCCATTCCGCACTCTCCCGTCTTGCCGTTGCCCTTCCGGCTGTGTGTAGGACGCCGCGCGCGGAGAGGCAAACCCTTCCCGCGCAAACCCGGCGCGTTCACGTTAGGATGGGCCGTGGTACAAGCCCCGCAGAGTTTCGAAGACGCAGGATACGGCCTGACGCGGCGTTCGATCGGACTCGCCCTGTTGCTGGCGCTTGTCCTGATTGCGCAAGCCGCCTCCGCTGTGGAGTCGGACGCGATCGACAAGACTGAGTCCGAGTTGGCGGCGGAAGAAGCGGTCCCCGTTCTCGCGCCCGTCAAGGTGCGCAAGCTCAACATCCGATCCGGCCCCGGCACCCAATACCGCATCTTGCGCGGGGCCAGACGCGGTGAGGAACTGGCGATCCTGGAAGTCGACAACGGCTGGGCCCGGATCGATATGGTGCCGCCGGGTTGGGTTCTGGTTCGCTATATCGAGTTGCCGGAGCGATTCGGCCTGGATCCTTTCGTCCTCAGTGAGGACGCCTTTATCGACTGGGCGGTCGAGACCGAGTTCCTGGAAGAGATATCGCTGCAGGAGGAGGGGGTCATCTGGGTCGCGTTGACGCCGGAAGGCTACGTCCGGACCGGTCGGCCGATGGAAATCGCCCGCCGTCTCGCCTGCGGCTATCGCGAACGGACGGGGTTCGAGGGCAAGGTTACGGTCACGGTCTGGTCGATGGACGGGCCGACCAAGCCACCGGTGGCGGTGCAAGGCTGCGACGAGTAGCGGCTGTCGAGACGCCTTGGGCGCAAATGGTCTCGATAGGTCACGCGCCCAGCAGGGCACGGCGCAGGCGCATCGGGTCGGCGAAGGCTCCGGCAGGACCGGAATCGGCGATCCCGCCGCCGCGCAGCACGATGGCTCGGTCGGCGACCGCCAGGGCGGCAGGGGCGTTCTGCTCGGCCAACAGGATCGTGACGCCGTCGGCGGCGATGCGCCGGACTTCGTCCAGCAGGGCCTCGACCAGGCGCGGGGCCAAGCCGAGGGAGGGCTCGTCCAGCAACAACAGGCGTGGGGACCCGGCGAGGGCGCGGCCCAGGGCGAGCATCTGCTGCTGGCCGCCGGACAGGCGCCAGGCCGCCTCACCCGTCTTGGCGGCCAGATCGGGGAAAAGCGCGAAGACAGCGTCGATCTGCCGCTGTCGCGCCGCCCGGCCGTCGGTCGCGGCAACCTCAAGATTCTCGCGCACGGACATGCCGGGGAAGACGCGCCGCCCCTCCGGCACCAGACCGATGCCATGCCGATGGCGCTTTTCGGGAGAGAGGGCGGCGATATCCTCGCCGTCCAGAAAGATATTTCCCGGGGCGGGCTCCAAGCCGGCGATCGCGCGGATCAGGCTGGACTTGCCCGCGCCGTTCACGCCCAGCAGAGCGAGGATTTCGCCGGCGCCCGCTTCGAAGGCGATACCGTCCAACACGATCGCGCCGCCGCGCGCGACGCGAAGCCCATCGATCCTCAAGCGGGGGACGGCCGTCATCGATGCGCCTCCGGCATGCGGGTTCCGCCCAGATAGGCGGCCAGGGCGGCGGCATCGCGCAGGACGGTCTCCGGCGGGCCCTCGGCCACGATGCGGCCGGCATCCATGCAGACAAGGCGTGCGGCCAGGGGCAGCAGGAAGTCCATCCGATGTTCGATGACCAGAAGGGCAAGCCCTTCCTCCGCCAGGCGGCGTAGCAGCGCCGCCAAGGCTTCCTGTTCCTCCGGCGCCATGCCGGCGGCAGGCTCGTCGAGGACCAGCGCGGCGGGTGCTGTCATCAGGGCCCGGGCGATCTCGACCCGTCGGCGCGCTGCGGGCGGCAAGGTACCGGCAAGCTCGGTTCGCGCGGGGTCCCCGACCAGATCGAGCGCGCCGCCCGCC
>JABIRQ010000353.1 GCA_018699755.1 Rhodospirillaceae bacterium
CTCCTCAGGATGAGGAGGCCGTCTCGAAGGGTCTGTTTGCCTTCTTCAACACCTTGCTAGACCACCGCCTCCAACGCCTTTCGCACCGCCCGCGCGGCGATATAGCCCGAATGGCTGGTCGGCCCGGTCGAGGCATAGCCAACATAATCGCCCGCGAAATGCAGCCGCCCTTCCGGCCGGGCCAGGGCGGCTTGGTGATTCAGATGGCCGGGCGCCCAGAAGGGATAGCCGTGCTCCCAGCGGTGGATCCAGGTCTCGCTCACGATGCCCTTGGTCTCCGGGAACATTTCCTCGATATCGGCGAGGTAGAGGTCGCGGATCGCCTCCTCCGTCATGTCCCATTGCCCGGCCGCCTGATTGGCGCCGCTATGGACGTTGATGGCACCACCCGCGGCGCGCGGCTGGCCGGCTTTCCGCAACGGATTCATCAGGTTGTAGAACATGCAGAAAGAGCGATCGATCACCCCGACCATGTAGATATCGTCATAGGGCATCGGGCCGGGTTCGTCGGTGATGGCGGACATGATGATGAAAGGGCCGTAGCGCACGGCATCGAGCGCCGCGGCCTTGTCCTCCGACAGGCCCGAGACCATCCGCCGGGTGATCGGCGCGGGGGTCGCCATGATCACGTAGTCGGCCTGGATCGTAATATCTTCGCCGCCCTGCCGCGCGCGCACCGTGACCCCGTCCGGGCCATGCTCGACGGTTTCGACCGGGGCGCCGGTGACGAGGCGGTTGCCCATCCGGGCGCTCATCGCATCGACCAGCTCGCCCATCCCGCCCGGAATCGTCTCACGCACCATCGCGGCATCGGCCCAGAGGTTGCCCACGACCGAGGCGCCGAAATGCCCGCTCATCTCATGGGTTTCGGCCGTCACCCGGTTGACCATGGTGCGCATGATCGCCTCGACCTCGGGATGCATCTTTCCCAGCACCTCGGCGAAGTTCCTGGCGTCGAGATCGGGATCGCCCGGCGCCTCCACCACCTCGCCATCGAACCCGTCATGGCCGTGGATTGGATCGTCGATGATGCGGCGCACGCGCCGGTTGGCCAGCATCAAGCGCAACCCGGTGCGGATCAGGGAAATGCGGCCGCCGAGCGAGAGCGGCATGCGGAACGGATAGGTTTCGAATCGCCCGCCGCGAACCAGCTTTCCTTTCATCCAGACCGTCGCCATCTCGCCCTCGGCCTGGATCGTTTTCAGGTCCAGTTCCTCGGCGATCTGGCCGACCGGCGAATCCAGGCCGCCGATAAAATGCGCGCCCACGGTCATCCAATGCGGCCCACGCCGTTTCGAGAAGATGCGCCCGCCGAGCCGGTCGTCCGCCTCGAGCAAAACCACGTCCCGATCGCGCAAGGCCCAGGCGGCGGCGAGGCCGCCGATGCCCCCGCCAACGACCACCACTTCGTGTCGTTCCACCGCCATGACCATTTCACTCCCCCAAGGATCGCTCCATCCCAGTCCCAGGGGCCGGAAATGTAAAGCGCGGGATGCGACGAAACGGGCCTCAGCCGTGCTCGGCGAGCAGGCGTTCGGCCTCGTCCAGATCCTCGGGGCGGTTCGTGTTGAAGAAAGGATCGAAGCCGGACGACGGGAATTCGACCTCGATCAAGCGGTATCCGGCGGTCCAGTCGTCGACCTTGCGGGCTCCGCCCTCCAAGGCTTCGCGCAGCGCCGGTGCCAGACGCACCGGCCAGAGGCCGAAGACCGGATGCAACCGGCCGTCCGACGCGGCACAGGCCAGCTCCGCCCCGCCCAGGCGCAGGGATTCTTCCATGACCTCGACCAGGTCGCTGGGAAAGAAGGGCGCGTCGGTCGGAAACGTCGCGATCAAAGGGCAATGCGGCGCGTTCTCATGGGTCCATTCCATGCCCGTCAGCACGCCCGCCAGCGGCCCGGCGAAGCCCTCGAACCGGTCGGCCGCGACGGGCAAGCCGAATTCGGCGAAGCGCGCGGGGTCGCCATTGGCGTTGAGGACCAGGGCTTCGACCTGGGGCCGCGCGCGCTCGACGATATGAGACAGGATCGGGCGACCGCCCAACGGGCGCAGGCATTTGTCGCCGCCGCCCATGCGGCGCGACTGCCCCCCGGCGAGCAGAACGCCGCAGACCGGCGGCGCCTTCTGCGTCATGCCGCGTCCTCGCTCAGGCTCGCCTTGCGCTGCATCCGGCGGCCTTCCTCCGGCACCGATTCCGGATCGGCATCGAAGCGCAACCGGTGCTCCCCGGCCAGGGCCACGAACCGCTTGCCCTTGGCCCGCCCCACCAGGGTCAGGTTCGCCTGGCGGGCGAGCGCCACGCCCCAGGCGGTGAAGCCCGAGCGGGAGACCAGAATCGGTATGCCCATCTGTACCGTCTTGATCACCATCTCGCTGGTCAGCCGGCCGGTCGTATAGAAGATCTTGTCCGCCGCCGTCACGCCGTTGCGCCACATATGGCCGGCGATCTTGTCGACCGCGTTGTGGCGCCCGACATCCTCCATATAGACCAAGGCCCGGTCCTCGCGGCACAGCACGCAGCCGTGGATCGCCCCGGCCGCCAGATACAAGCTGGGGGTCGTGTTGATCGCCTTGGACAGGGCGTAGAGCCAGGACGTGCACAACTCCGCGCCCTCGGGCAGGCGGGCCGCCTCGAAGCTGTCCATGACGTCGCCGAAGACCGTGCCCTGGGCGCAACCGGAGGTGCGCACCTTCTTCTTCAGCTTCTCTTCGTAGTCGGTCCGGCGCGCCGTGCGCACGACGACGACGCCCGTCTCGTCGTCCAGGTCGATGCCCGTCACCTCGTCATCCCGGCGCAGCATGTTCTGGTTGAGCAGAAAGCCGAGAGCCAGCTCCTCCGGATAGTCGCCGACCGTCATTACGGTGACGATTTCCTGGCCGTTGAGGAACAGGGTCAGCGGTCGTTCGACCACGACTCGCGTTTCAATCTCCCGGCCGTCCTGATCCAGCCCGCGCACCGATTCGGTCAGGCGCGGATCGTCGGGATTCGGCCCAATCCGATATTCCGTCATGGGGCTCTCCTTAGCCACAGTATGGGATCGGCCACAGGGGCGGACAAGCGGACGGTGGAACCGGCCCGGCGCCATGCTAAGAAAGCTCGGCTAAGAAAGCCGGGAACCGGATGCCAGCCAGACAACGGGGCCGATGAACGAGTTCGGCGACGCCTTCCATACCGCCCTCGTGATGATCGTCTCGGCGAACCCGGACCTGATCGAGATCGTCGGTCTGTCCCTGCGCGTCAGCCTCAGCGCGGTCGTTATCGCCGCCCTGCTCGGCATGCCGTTGGGCGCCGCTCTCGCAGTGTTCGCGTTTCCGGGTCGGCGGGCGGTCGTCGTCGCCATCAACGCCCTGATGGGCCTGCCGCCGGTCGTCGTCGGGCTGACCGTCTATCTGATGCTTTCGCGCGGCGGGCCGCTCGGCGTGCTGGGCCTGCTCTTCACGCCCGGCGCGATGATCGTCGCCCAGGTCGTCCTGGTTCTGCCCATTGTCGCCGCCCTGACCCGCCAGACGGTCGAGGACCTGTGGCTCGAATACCGGGAGCAGCTCGTCTCCCTCGGGGTCACGCCGCGGCGCGCGGTCCGGACCATGTTGTGGGACGGACGGATCACCCTGCTGACCGCTTTTCTGGCCGGTTTCGGCCGGGCCAGCGCCGAGGTCGGCGCCGTCATCATCGTGGGCGGGAATATCGACCACCTGACCCGCGTGATGACGACGGCCATCGCCCTCGAAACCAGCAAGGGCGATCTGGCGCTCGCCCTGGCGCTGGGGCTCGTCCTGCTGGCCGTCTCCTTCGCGGTCAACGCCGCCGCGCAGATCCTGCGCGATATGGTCGTTCGGGCCCAGGGCTGAACCATGACGGCACCGACCATCCTGCCCCTCTCCATCGAACGGCTTTTCTATGCCGTGGCCGGGCGCGCACTTCTCGAATCCGTGTCGGTCGAGATCGCCGCCGGCTCGCGCACCGTGATCCTGGGACCGAACGGCGCCGGCAAGAGCCTCTGCCTGCGTCTCGCCCAGGGACTGATCGCGCCGACCGCCGGTTGCGTGGTCTGGAAGGGGCCGGGCGCGGCGCAAGCCAAGATGCGCCAGGCCATGGTTTTCCAGCGCCCAGTCCTGCTCCGCCGCTCGGCGGCGGCCAATGTCAGCTATGCCCTGGCCGTCAGGGGCGTGCCGCGCGCCGATCGCCCGAGCCGGGTTGAAGAAGCCCTCGCCCGGGCCGGCCTGGCCGGGCTGGGCGACCGCCCGGCGCGCACGATGTCGGGCGGCGAGCAGCAGAAACTCGCCCTGGCCCGCGCCTGGGCCCTAAAACCCGAAGTGCTTTTCCTCGACGAACCCACGGCCAGCCTCGACCCGGCCGCCGTGCGCGCGGTCGAAGCGATGATCCAGGCGATCCACGAGGGCGGCACCAAGATCGTCATGACGACCCACGATCTGGGCCAGGCCAAGCGGCTGGCCGACGAAGTTCTGTTCCTTCACAATGGCCGCCTGGTCGAGCGGGCGCCGGCCGACCGGTTCTTCGAGCACCCCTCGACACTCCAGGCTGCCGCCTTCCTGCGCGGCGAGATCCTGGCCTGACAGCGACACGACAATGAGGAAAGAATGCTCACGGCGAAGCGCTTACTGGTTGTGGCAGGACTGCTCCTCGGTCTGATTCTGGCGGGCTCGGGGGTTTCCGCGGATGACGAGAGATCGATCATCGTCGCTTCGACCACCTCGACCGCGAATTCCGGCCTGTTCGACGCGCTTCTGCCTCGGTTCACCGAGGAAACCGGCATCGCGGTCCATATCGTGGCAGTCGGCACGGGCCAGGCCTTTCGCATCGCCAAGGCGGGCGATGCCGATGTCCTGTTGGTCCATGACGAGAAAGCCGGGGAGGCGTTCGTCGCCGAGGGTTTCGGCGCGGAGCGGCGGCGCGTCATGTACAACGATTTCGTCATCGTCGGCTCGGCCGAAGACCCGGCCGGGCTGCGCGGGATGCACGATGCTCCCGCCGCCATCGCCAAGATTGCCGAGACCAAGGCTCTCTTCGCATCGCGCGGCGACGACAGCGGCACCAATCGGGCCGAGCTGCGCCTGTGGCAGGAAACCGGGACCGATCCGAAACACGCTTCGGGAGCCTGGTACCGGGAAGCCGGATCGGGGATGGGCGCCACCCTGAACACGGCCTCGGGCCTGGACGCCTATGCCCTGACCGATCGCGGGACCTGGGTCAGCTTCGGCAACAAGGGCAATCTGGAAATCCTGGTCGAGGGCGACAAGCGCCTCTTCAACCAATACGGCATCATCGTCGTCAATCCGGACCGCTTTCCCCACGTGAAGGCGGCCGACGCGCGCCGTTTCATGACATGGCTGACCGCGGACGAGGGCCAGGCCGCTATCGCGGCCTACCGTGTCGACGGCCAGCAGCTTTTCTTCCCGAACTATCTGGCACCGGGATCTTGACCCGGCCCCGAACGCACCGGCCAAGGGTCGATTGAAACTCTCTGTCGCCGACGTATGTTAGGCGCCATCGGTCCCGCAGCGGGGCCGCAAGACGACAAGGGAATATGAAGACACAGGCAAACGACATCGCCCCCGATTCGACTCGGGCCGCCCCGCTCGTCGATCCTTTCGCGCGGGCCATCACCTATCTGCGGGTTTCGGTGACGGACCGCTGCGACTTTCGCTGCGTCTATTGCATGGCCGAGGACATGACCTTCCTGCCCAAGGCGGACGTCCTCAGCCTCGAAGAGCTAGACCGCCTGTGCAGCGCCTTCGTCGGGCTGGGTGTGCGCAAGCTGCGCCTGACCGGCGGGGAGCCCCTGGTCCGCCGCAACGTGATGAGCTTGATTCGCGGCCTCGGCCGGCATCTGAAAACCGGCGACCTCGATGAATTGACCCTGACCACCAACGGCAGCCAGCTCATCCGCTTCGCCGACGAGTTGGTCGATGCGGGCGTGCGCCGCATCAACGTCTCCATCGACACCCTGGACCCGGACAAGTTCCTGGCCGTCACCCGCTGGGGCAAGATCGACAAGGTGATGGCCGGGCTGGAGGCCGCGAAGCGCGCCGGCCTCGCGATCAAGATCAATACCGTCGCCCTGCGCGACGTGAACGTGGGCGAGCTCGACCGCATGATCGCCTGGTGCGGCGATCAGGGCTTCGACATGACGATCATCGAAGTCATGCCGATGGGCGATATCGGCGAACAGCGGGTCGATCAGTATTACCCCCTCTCGATGGTCCGCGCGGACCTGCGCAAGCGTTGGACCCTGGACGAAACCGACTATCAAACGGGCGGGCCGGCACGCTACTTCACGGTGCGCGAGACGGGGCAACGACTCGGCTTCATTACGCCCCTGACCCACAACTTCTGCGAAGCCTGCAACCGGGTCCGCCTGACCTGCACCGGCACCCTGTTCATGTGCCTGGGCCAGGAGGATGCGGCCGATCTGCGCGCGCCGCTGCGCGCCAGCGAATCCGACGAGAAGCTGGTCGCGGCAATCCGCGAGGCCATCACACGCAAGCCCAAGGGCCATGATTTCGTCATCGACCGAAAGGGCGAGAGCGGGGGCGTCTCCCGGCATATGAGCGTCACCGGCGGCTGAGCCGCCCCCAACGGACCGTCATACCCTGGGATTCGCTGGCTCCTTACCCCATATCTGGGGTTAGATTGCCGCCTCACCGGTCGCATGTGATCGGCGGGCAGGGAACAAAGCGTTTCGGGGCACCTTCATTTCCATGCGTGGCATCGGTTGGATCGAATCTCTCTTGCCGGTCGGGGCAGCCGCCTCGGCGGCCCTGCACGGCTCCGTCTTTGGCGTCGTGCTTCTGGGCTGGCCCATCCTGACCGTCATAGTGGACGACGATTGGTTCAGCCCCGACGAATATGTCCGGGTCGATGTTGTCCTCTACTCGGAAAGGGAAGACCCCGAAGTCGCCAAAGGCAAAGGTGTCGTCTCCTTCGAGACTGAGACGATAGGCAAGGGCCAAGCGATGGCCCCCGGCCGAACCTACGGACCCATCGCGTCCCGCTCGCCCGTGGCGCTGACCAAGCCGAACGCGGTCGCCAAACGCAAGAGCGCCCCCGATGCGCCGAGCAAGGCGTCCGAAACCCCGAAGAGCGAGACCCGGTCGGATGCGCGCCAGGAGGCGGTCGAGGAAGCCCGCGCGGCGAAGGCGGAGACGAGCGCCGCCAAGTCACCGAAATCCGGCGCCAAATCCACCGAATCGACCGCGAAGGACGGCGATTCCCAAACCTCGACCCCGTCGGCTGCAGGGCAACGCCAAAGCGGCGAGGACCAGGCGAACGGCGCCGATAAGAATGCCGGACTCGAGGGCAGCAACCCGACCAGCGCTCCGCAGTGGGAGCGAACGGATGCCGAAACCCGTCCGGCCAAAGGGCAAGCCGCCAAAGGATCCGAAACCGCCAAGGCCGAAGCCGCCCGGAACGAAACCCCGGCATCCGATCGCCCCAAGGGCCAAGAGGATGCCGTCGAGGGCACGGCAACCAAGGGGGCGGAGGCCTCCCGGTCGGACGGGCAGTCTCCGGATCCGGGCGAATCCGCGGAACGGCCGCGCGATGGCGCCGAAACCGGTCGCATCGAGGCCGATACGGAGACGAGCGAGGCGGACTCCGATGCGAACGGCGCGGCGGCCACAGGATCGCAAACGGCAGAAGCGGCACGACAAGCTGAGAATCCACCCCTCGGCGCGACCGAACCGGCGACGGAGTCGAACACGGAGGAACCCGGCCAGGCGACCGCGCCGGAGACACGCAAGAACGACGCGTCGGCGGATCAGGCGACCGAACCGGCCAAGCCGGCGTCGACGCGCCTATCTCGCGTCGCAGCCGTTCTGGACCTGGAGCCCCTTTCCGAATCCGCTGTCGGCGCACCCGACGAGACCGAACCCCTGCCCCTAACAACGGCTGGCGAGGTCATCGCGACCCGGTCTGGCGCTGCCGCACCCGAGGATGTGCCGGAAACGGCACCCGAGCCCCAAGAGGCACTCCAGGCAAGCTTCGACGGCGAGCGGACGGCCAATGCCACGCCGCAACTCGCCCAGTCGGGACCATCGTCAAGACCATCGCCGATTCGCAATCTTCCCCTTCGCATGGTGGTCGAGGCCATGCCGGGTGTCGACGAAAAGCTCGTCGAGGCGATAGACAACCCGGAAGCCGTTCCCGAACAAACGGCCACAGCCCGTCGAAAAAAGGCGATCGACCGGATCGCGGCAGCGGCGGAACGCGGCTATGTCCATGCGCAGTACGGCATGGCGCGCCGTTATCTCATGGGACAAGGCGTGCCGCGCGATCCCGCCGCGGGCGCCGAATTGCTGCAACAGGCGGCGGAGCAGGGGCATGTGCCTTCCCAGCTCCTGCTCGGTTACCTCGCCGCGCGCGGCTACGGCCGTGAGCGCAGCATGGCCGATGCCATGACTTGGTGGACCTTGGCCGCCGATGCCGGCGACCCCAACGCCGCGAGCGCGGCCCAGATCGCCGAGCCGACCCTGGACTCCGAGGATCTCCTGGCAGCGCGTCGCAACGTCAACAGTTGGCGCTCGGTCTTCGGTCAGGTTGACGAAACCGACAGCGCCGGCGGAGACAACACGCCCCAAGACACGCCCTTGCAGGAAGCGGTCGCGGCCGGCGACCTACCGGAGGTCCGCAGCGTGCTCGCCCGGGGCGAGGATGCCGAG
>JABIRQ010000167.1 GCA_018699755.1 Rhodospirillaceae bacterium
CATTCCAGCACCTCCGGATCGGTCAGGCGGGAGTTGGTCATATGGGTATGGACCGCATCGGTGCCGTCGAAATCGGGCCCCGCGCCGGAGCCACCGCAGATCGTTTCGTAATACTGATAGCGTTCGTTGCCGAAGGTGAAATTGTTCATCGTCCCCTGGGCCGCCGCCATGACGCCCAAGGCACCATAAAGCGTGTCGGTCACAACCTGGCTGGTCTCGACATTGCCGGCAACCACAGCCGCCGGATAACGCGGGTTCAGCATGCAGCCCTCCGGAATCACGATCTCCAGCGGCTTGAGCACCCCGTCGTTCATCGGAATGTCGTCGTCCACCAGGGTCCGGAAGACATAGAGCACGGCGGCCCGGCAAACGGCAGACGGGGCGTTGAAGTTGTCCGGTAACTGGGCCGAGGACTCCGAGAAGTCGATCCGCGCCGTCCGCGAGTCCCGATCGATCGTAATGCGCACGGCAACCTTGGCGCCGTTGTCCATTTCGTAGGCGAACTCGCCGTCCTTAAGGACGTCGAGCACACGGCGCACCTGCTCTTCGGCATTGTCCTGGACGTGTTGCATATAGGCGTGGACCACGTCGAGGCCGAAATGCTCGATCATGCGGCGCAGTTCCTGCACACCCTTCTCGCAGGCCGCGATCTGGGCCTGGAGATCGGCGATATTCTGCTGGGCGTTTCGCACCGGATACTCGCCCGAGCCCAACAGATCGAGCAGGGCCTGCTCGCGGAACGTGCCGCCATCGACCAGGAGGAAGTTGTCGATCAGCACGCCTTCCTGATCCACCGTCCGGCTGTCCGGCGGCATCGAGCCCGGCGTGATGCCGCCGATATCTGCGTGATGCCCCCGGCTGGCCGTAAAGAACAGAATCTTCGAACCGGAATCGTCGAAGACCGGCGTGATGACCGTGACATCGGGCAAGTGGGTGCCGCCGTTGTAGGCCGCGTTCAGGCAATAGACGTCGCCCGGCTTCATCCGCCCTTTGTTCTGGCGGATCACGACCATCACGCTCTCGCCCATCGAGCCCAGATGGACCGGCATGTGCGGGGCGTTGGCGATCAGAAAACCCTCGGGGTCGAAGATCGCGCAGGAGAAATCCAGCCGCTCCTTGATATTCACCGAATAGGCGGTGTTCTCCAGGGTCACGCCCATCTGCTCCGCGATCGACATGAAGAGGTTGTTGAAGACCTCGAGCATCACCGGGTCGACCGACGTGCCGACAGCGACCCGCTTGGGCAAGGCCTTGACCCGCCGCAACACGAGATGGGCGCGGTCCGTCATCTCCGCGCGCCAGCCCGGCTCGACCACCGTGGTCGCCGTCGCCTCGACGACAATCGCCGGCCCGTCGACCGTCTGCCCCGGCGCCATGCGATCGCGGTCGTACACGGGGGCCTCATGCCTCTCATCGGCAGCGAACATCTCGGCCCGCGCCACCGTGTCCGGGACGCCGGGATCGGCAGGTACGGCATAGGTCGGTTCCTCGGCCGCGTCGGTTTCGCCGACCACCTCGACCGAGATCGCCTCGACGACATGCCCCTTCTCCGGCATGACGAAGCCATAACGCTGGCGATGGCTGTCCTCGAACTGTGCGACGATTTCGGCGCGTGGGCCGTAATCGACGATATGCGTCGTGTCCGTCCCTTCGTATTTGAGATGGACCTTGCGCATGGTGCACAACCGGTCGTTCGGGATGCCTTGATTGCGGGTTTCCGTCCGCGCATCCTCCGCCAGGGTGTCGAACTCGGCGCCGAGGGACTCGACCAGTTCATCGACCAGGGGCGCCTCGACCGCCCGCTCGCGAATCACGCGGATATCGGCCAGACCCATGCCGTAGGCCGAAAGCACGCCGGCATAGGGATGGATGAACACCGTTTTCATCCCCAAGGCATCGGCAACCAGGCAGGCGTGCTGGCCGCCCGCGCCGCCAAAGCAGCACAGGGCGTATTCGGTGACGTCGTAGCCGCGCTGAACCGAGATCTGCTTGATCGCATTCGCCATGTTTTCGATGGCGATCTTCAGGAAACCGCCCGCGACCTCGACCGCGCTGCGCGTGTCGCCGGTTTCCTCCCGGATGCGCACCGCCAGAGCCTCGAACTTTTCGACCACCACGTCCCGATCCAACGGCTCGTCCCGCTTCGGTCCGAAGACATGCGGAAAGAATTCAGGCTGCAGCTTGCCCAGCATCACATTGCAGTCGGTCACGGTCAGCGGGCCGCCGCGGCGATAGCAGGCCGGTCCCGGATTGGCGCCGGCCGAATCCGGCCCCACCCGATATTTCGCGCCGTCGAAATGCAGGATCGAGCCACCGCCCGCCGCCACCGTATGGATGCGCATCATCGGGGCGCGCATGCGCACCCCGGCGACCTGGGTCTCGAAGGCGCGCTCGTATTCGCCGTCGTAATGGGCGACGTCGGTCGATGTCCCGCCCATATCGAAAGTGATGATGCGCTTGAAGCCGCCGATCTCGGCAACCCTCACACCCCCGACGATGCCGCCGGCGGGACCGGACAGGATACTGTCCTTGCCCTGGAAGAAACGCGCGTCGGTCAGGCCGCCGCTCGATTGCATGAACATCAGGCGCGCATCGCCCAGATCGGCCGCGACGCGGTCGACATAGCGACGCAGGATCGGCGAGAGATAAGCGTCGACCACGGTCGTGTCGCCACGGCTGATCAGCTTCATCAGCGGGCTGACCGCATGACTGGCCGAAACCTGGGTAAAGCCGATCTCGCGGGCCAGGTCGGCGACCGCCCGCTCGTGCTCGGGATAGCGGTAGCCGTGCATGAAGACCACCGCAGCGGCCCGAATACCGTCGGCATAGGCCGCCTCCAGCCCGGCCCGGGCGCCGTCCAGATCCAACGGTGTCAGGACAACACCCTGGGCATCGAGCCGTTCGCCCACCTCGACCACCCGTTCGTAGAGCAATTCGGGCAGCACGATCTCGCGCACGAACAGATGGGGCCGGTTTTGGTATGCGATCCGCAAGGCGTCGGCGAAGCCGCGCGTGATGATCAGGACCGTGCGGTCGCCTTTGCGCTCCAGCAGCGCGTTGGTCGCCACGGTCGTCCCCATCTTCACCGCCTCGACGGCGGCCTCGGGAATGACGGCGCCGCCCCGCAGGCCGAGCAGATCGCGAATGCCCTGAAGCGCGGCATCTTCGTATTGCTCGGGATCTTCAGAAAGCAGCTTATGGGTGACGATGCCGCCGTCCGGCCGGCGTGCCACCACATCGGTGAACGTTCCGCCACGGTCGATCCAGAACTGCCAGCGCCCGGCCTCGTTGCCCTCGCTCATGCCATCCTCACAATCCGATAACCGCCCACCTGGGACGAAGTGCGGCGAGAGCCTACGCACGTACTCTCGCGAATCAAGCGGCGACCCGGCAGGCGGTCCGCAACGCACCTTATAGACCGGGTAGACCGGCGACTTTCGCCGACCCCTCACCTCATATATATGACCGATATATATATGACCGTGGAACTATCGGGGCCGAAAACCTCCATCTCGGGGTACCGAACACGAGCAGTCGAATCGCTAGCAAACGGGGCCCGGTCTTGAACGACGCGCGCGGAGACTTACCCTCCGCGGTGGGACATCCATCTTCTAATCCGGCAGGCGCATGAGCATCTGGGGCAAGGTTATCGGCGGGGTCGCGGGCTTCGCCATCGGTGGGCCTCTCGGCGCCTTGGCCGGGGCGTTGGCGGGCCATGCCGTCGATTCGGCGAAGCGCATCCGCCGACTCATGCCGGATATCGAGCAGAAGCGCGCGGCCTTCACCGCCGCCGTTGTCGTGCTCGCGGCCAAGATGGCCAAGGCCGACGGCACGGTGACCCGCGCCGAGATCGACGCCTTCAAGACCATCTTCCGCATTCCGGGCCAGGATATGGGGGAAGTGGGACGCCTGTTCGACGAGGCGCGCAAGGACGCCACCGGATACGAACCCTATGCCGAGCAGATTGCGGAACTGTTCCGCGGCCATCCCGCGGTGCTGGAAGGCCTTCTGGCCGCGCTGTTCCATATCGCCAAGGCCGATGGCGTGATCCATCCGGCCGAACGCGAATACCTCAACCGGGTGGCCGAAATCTTCGGCTTCGGGCCGGATCGCTTCGCGCGGATCGACGCGGGCCATGCCGGTCCGGACGGAGGCGACCCTTACGAAATTCTGGGCGTCGCCAAGGATGCGCCGGAAGCCGAGATCAAGGCGGCCTGGCGTAAGCTGACCCGCGAGAACCATCCCGACCGCCTTGTCGCCGAGGGCTTGCCTCAGGAATTCGTCGATCTGGCCAACGAGAAGATGGCGACGATCAACGTCGCCTATGACCGCATCGCCAAGAGCCGGGGCTTCAAATAGCCGTGGCGGCCGAACCTCCCATCCTCAGCCTGCGCGGCGCGAGGATCGCCTTCGGCGGCAAGCCGCTGTTCGAAGACGCCGATCTGCGGATATCGCGGGGCGAGCGCCTCTGCCTGGTCGGGCGCAATGGCAGCGGCAAGTCGACCTTGATGAAACTCCTGGCCGGTCTCCTGGAGCTCGACGCCGGCGAGGTCTGGGCCCAACCGGGAATCCGCGTCGCATATCTCCCCCAGGACCCGCCGTTGGAGCCGGGCCGCACGATCCTCGACTATGTCGCCGAGGGGACCGATGCGCTGCACCAGGCGGAAGCATCGATCAACCGATTCGATCTCGACCCCGCGACCGATCTCGGCACCCTTTCCGGCGGCGAGGGCCGACGCGCCGCCCTCGCCCGTGCCTTCGCAGGCAGCCCGGATATCCTGCTGCTCGATGAGCCGACGAATCACCTGGACCTGACGACGATCGAGCGGTTGGAACGCGACCTGGCCGCCTTCCCCGGCGGCCTGTTGCTGGTCAGTCATGACCGCACGTTCCTGACCAATGTCTCCAACCGCACGGTCTGGCTCGAACGCCGCCACCTGCACACGAACGACGCAGGTTTCGCCGAATTCGACGATTGGACGGAGACCCTGCTGGCGGAGGAGGAGCGAGAGCTCGAGCGGATCGACAAAAAGCTGGCGGAAGAGACGCGTTGGCTTCACCGCGGCGTCACCGCACGGCGTCGACGCAACCAAGGCCGCTTGCGCCGGTTGGAAGACATGCGGGAGTTTCGCGCCGTTCTGCTCGGTGGGCGTCGGGGGGACGCCAATATCCAGATCAACGAGGGCGATGTAAAAAGTCGCCTGGTCATCGAGGCGGAAAATATCCGCAAAGCCTACCCCCTGCTCGAGACGGAAAACGATCAGAGCGGCGAACGCGTCGTCATCGAAGGCTTCTCGACCCGTATCCTGCGCGGCGACCGCGTCGGCCTGATCGGTCCCAACGGAGCAGGCAAGACCACTCTGCTCAAAATTCTGACCGGAGTCATGGAGCCCGACGCCGGCCGCATCCGCTTGGCCAAGCGGCTGGAGATCGCCTATTTCGACCAGCATCGCGAGCAGCTCGACCGAGAGGCGCGCCTCTGGGACATCCTCTGTCCCGGCGGCGGCGACAGCGTCACGGTCCAGGGTCGCCAGCGCCATGTCGTCGCCTATCTCAAGGATTTCCTGTTCACCCCCGACCAGGCCAAGAGTCCCGTGGGCAGCCTTTCCGGCGGCGAACGCAATCGCCTGCTCCTGGCCAAGATACTGGCGAAGCCGAGCGACCTTCTGGTTCTCGACGAGCCGACCAACGATCTCGACATGGACACGCTCGACTTGCTCGAAGACCTGTTGGGCGACTATGGCGGCACGATGCTGGTGGTGAGCCACGACCGCGACTTCCTCGACCGCATCGTCACCAGCACCATCGCCTTCGAGCCCGACGGCACAGTGCAGGAATATGCCGGCGGCTACCGCGACTACCTTTCCCAGCGGCGCAACCGAAAAGCGTGGAAGCCGAAGCCGCCGACCGACGGCGCCAAACCCAAAAGCGCCGAAAAGCGCCGAAAAACGCCAGCGGCGCGCATGACCTTCAAGGACAAGCATGCATTGGAGACTCTGCCCATCCGGCTCGCCGCCCTCGCATCCGAAATAGCGGAGCTCGAAGCCAAGCTTGCCGATCCAGGTCTCTATGCCCGCGACCCTGAACTCTTCGAGAAGACCGCGACGCGGCTCGACACCACGCGGAACGATCATCGGCAAGCCGAAGAAGCCTGGCTGGAATTGGAGATCAGGCGCGAGGAAATCGAAAGCGCAGCGCCCGAGCAGGCCGCCAGAGGATGAACCCACTCGCCCTGGGGCTCGGGCTCGTCGTGATGGTAATCTGGGGGCTGAACTTCGCGGTCGGCAAGGTCGCCCTGGCCGAGTTGCCGCCGATCTTTTTCATGGCCGTGCGCTTCGCTCTGGTCGCCCTGGCCCTGGTCTGGTTCGCGCCGATCCCGCGCGCGCATTTGCGGGGCTTGTTTTTCGCCTCCGTTTTTATCGGCGCGGGCCACTACGCCCTGTTCTTTACGGGCCTCGCAGGGGTCGAGGCTGGGGCCTCCGCCATCGCGCTGCAACTTCAGGTGCCCTTCGCCGCCCTCGTCGCCGCTTTCGTATTCCAGGAACGCCTAGGCTGGCTGCGCGCCCTGGGCATGGCGGTCGCCTTCGCCGGTGTCGTGGTCATCGCCGGGACTCCCCAAATCGGCACGAACCCCTTGCCGTTCCTGCTCTGCGTTGCGTCGGGCTTCGTATGGGCGCTCGGCAACATCCGGGTCAAACAGCTCGGCCGCCTGAACAGCTTCGCCGTCAACGCCTGGATCGCGCTGTTCACCGCGCCGCAGCTCTTCATCCTTTCGTTCCTGTTCGAAGACGGTCAGTTCGCTGCGCTCGCGACCGCCGGATGGCGCGGCTGGGGCGGCATCCTTTATATGACCGTCGCGGTGTCGATCATCTCCTACTCGATCTGGTATTGGCTCATCGCCCGTTTCGAAGTGAACCAGACCATGCCGCTGACCCTGCTCATGCCCGTTATCGGCGTCGCCTCGGGCACCGCTTTCCTGGACGAGGCGCTAACGTCCCGTCTCGTCCTCGGTGGATTGCTGACGGTCGCCGGGGTTGCCGTCATCCAGCTTTATGGTCTGGGCTCCGCAAGCCGCGCCGCCCGCGCGGGGAAGGCCGGCGGCAAAAGCGTTTGACAGGCCACGGCGGCTTCGACCGAATAGGCCCTTCTCCGGACAATAGAGCGTATGGGCAGGATGAAACCGATCAGCGTCCTGATGGCCTTCGCCGTGCCGACGATCTGGGGTTTCGGATTTGCGATCTCCAAGATGGCGCTGGGCGAAGATGGCTTCCCGCCGATCCTCCTCACGGCGCTGCGCTTCTCCTTGAGCGGCCTCGCCCTGGTCTGGTTCTTCAAGCCGCCGGTTGCCCATTTTCGGCAGATATTCGTGATTGCCCTGGTCAGTGCCAGCATCCTCTACGGCCTGATCTACACAGGGCTCCAGGGGACGGACGCCTCGATCGCCGCGATCGTCGTTCAGCTTGAGATCCCCTTCGCCTCGATCCTCGCGGCCATCTTCTTCAAGGATCATCTGGGCTGGCGCCGCACCCTGGGCATGGTGCTGGCCTTCGTCGGCATCGGCCTCCTGGCCGGCGAGCCGCGCGTGCAAGAAGACCTCATTCCCGTGCTGCTCGTCGCCTCGGGCGCGTTCGTCTGGGCGCTCGGTCAGATCATGATCAAAAAGCTGGGAGGCGCTGTCTCCGGCTTTACCCTGATCGCCTGGGTCTCGGTCTTCGCCACGCCGCAGCTGTTCATTCTGTCCTGGATATTCGAGGACAACCAGTGGCAGGCGATCGTCAACGCCGGGTGGGAAAGTTGGGTCGTGATCCTCTATCTCGGCCTGATCATGAACTGCATCGGCTACGCCATGTGGTATCATATCTTGGGTCGCCATGACGTGAATCAGGTCGCGCCCTTCCTTCTGCTTGTCCCCGTCTCCTCTGTCCTGACGGCGATCGTCGCCTTGAACGAGCCGATCACCCTATTCGTCGTGCTCGGCGGCGCGGTGGTCGTCACCGGAGTCGGCATCATCACGGTCCGGCGGCCACGGCAGGCGTCCCTCGCGCCGGAGACGAAGACCGACGAGTGACCCGACCGCGCTGCGCTCCGGTCCGGAGGGAATCCGTTTGACAGCCCCCCGCGCGTTCGACCGAATGCTTGATCCTGATATGGGCAAGGTGTCGCCAGCATGAGTCCAGCCAGCATTCTGATGGCAATCGCGGTGCCGACCCTCTGGGGCTTCGGCTTCGCGATTTCCAAGGCCGCCCTCGGTGCGGATGGATTTCCACCGATCCTTCTGACGGCATTGCGCTTTTCCGTGACCGCCCTCGCCTTGGTCTGGTTCTTCAGGCCGCCGATCAAATACTTCCGCCAGATATTCGTGATATCGGTGGTCAGCGCGACGATTCAGTACAGCCTGACCTATTCCGGCCTGGACGGTGTCGACGCCTCCATCGCGGCGATCGTCGTTCAGCTCGAAGTTCCTTTCGCGGCCATCCTTGCCGCGATCCTGTTCAAGGATCATTTGGGCTGGCGCCGCGCCCTGGGCATGGTGCTGGCCTTCGTCGGCATCGGCCTTCTCGCCGGCGAGCCACGCGTACAAAGCAACCTGTTTCCTGTTTTCCTGGTCGCCTCGGGCGCTTTCGTCTGGGCGCTCGGTCAGATTCTCATCAAGAAACTGGGCGGCAAGATCGACGGCTTCACCCTGATCGCCTGGGTCGCCGCCTTCGCCGCGCCCCAGCTTTTCCTGTCCTCCTGGATATTCGAGGAGGGACAATGGCAGGCGCTGCAGAATGTGGGCTGGGTCGGCTGGACCGTTGTCGCCTATCTGGGGCTGGTCATGAACGGCGTCGGCTATACGATGTGGTACCACATCCTTGGCAAGCACGACGTGAATCAGGTCGCGCCTTTCCTGTTGTTGGTACCCGTCGCTTCGGTCATTACCGCCGTCCTGTTCTTGGGCGAGTCGCTGACTCCGTTGGTCATGATCGGCGGCAGCGTGGTCGTTGCCGGGATCGGCATCATCACGATCCGGCGTCCGCGCCAAGCCTCGCTCGCCCCCGAAGCGAAGGTCGATCAATAAGGTGCGTATTCGGAACTGCCCGTCGCCCAATCACGAGCCACGGCCAGCCGGCGCCGAGATCGACATCCTGGTTCTTCACTATACGGGGATGCGCAGTTGCGCCGAGGCGCTCGCGCGTCTCCGGGACCCTGCGGCCAAGGTCAGCGCGCATTATCTGATCGACGAGGACGGCGCGGCCTATCGCCTGGTCGCGGAAGAGGCCAGGGCTTGGCATGCCGGCGTTTCACACTGGGCGGGCGACGACGACGTCAATTCCCGTTCCGTCGGCATTGAGCTGGTCAATCCGGGTCACGAATTCGGTTACCGCCCCTTCCCGGAAGCCCAGATCGCCACCCTCGAAAACCTAGCTCAGGCAATCCTGACCAGGTGTCCGATTTCGCCTTCGCGGGTGGTGGGTCATTCGGACGTGGCTCCGGCCCGCAAGCAGGATCCGGGAGAGCTGTTCCCCTGGGAGCGCCTTGCCCGATCCGGTATCGGCCTATGGCCGAAACCGTCCCGTCCTCTCTCCGGGACTCCGGTCTTCGAACTGGGCGACTCCGATCCCGAGGTTGCGGGGTTCCAGCATGCGCTCGCCGAATACGGCTACGGTGTGGAAGCCACCGGCACGCACGACGACCGGAGCGCGGGTGTCGCAACCGCCTTCCAACGCCATTTTCGTCCCACGCTGATCGATGGCCGGATCGATCCCGAATGCCTTTCCATCCTCGGCGCGCTGCTCGCCCGCCCGCCTCTCACGGATTGACGCGCGAGGGTCACATCCCTACCAAGGGTCTTGCCAGACGGTCGGATGGCCGCCTTCCGGCGTGCCGGGGGGAGGAAAGTCCGGGCTCCACGGAGACACGGTGCCGGGTAACGCCCGGCGGGGGCGACCCCAGGGAAAGTGCCACAGAGAGCAGACCGCCCACCCCGACTTCGGTCGCGGCGGGTAAGGGTGAAAGGGTGCGGTAAGAGCGCACCGCGCCCCCGGCGACGGGGGCGGCACGGCAAACCCCACCGGGAGCAAGACCAAATAGGGGCGGTAAACGGCATGTTTTCGGGCCGCCGCCCGGGTCGGTCGCGCGAGGCATCCGGCAACGGATGTCCCAGATGAATGGCCATCCCCTGCCCTGCAGGGACAGAACCCGGCTTACAGACCGTCTGGCTTTTTCCATATCCCCCGGACAAATACTTTCGATTACTTGCGGCGATTCGCACTCCAGGAGCGCACGGCGATGTGCCGACCGCATCCCAGCCGAATCGCAAAGCGCCGTGTAATCTCCGCAAAAGAACATTAAGAGAACATAATGTTGCCGCGATGTCGCGCAATCCTACGCGTAAATCCGGCCTTCGAGGAATCGGTTTCTCGGGGGCTAGATTAAGTCGAGCTAAGAAAACCCACCCACAACATCTTGAAATACCCAAAGTTTTACTATCTAAACCCATTGACGCCCATCAAATCCCATGATATCCCACAAAATCCCAACCTAAACCATGCCTCCATGTGTCAAGGAGCAGGGCAGGTCGGGGCGGATTTGGGGTTTCAAACGGGCGCGGAGGATTTGGAAGGTCAATGGCGCTCTTCCTGTCCACCTTTACCAATAAGGTCGACAAAAAGGGTCGAGTCTCGGTCCCTGCGCCCTTCCGTGCGGCCTTGGTCGGACAAAACTTCAACGGCCTGGTCGCCTTCCGCTCCTATCGCCTGCCGGCGATCGAGGGCCTCGATATGGCGCGCATGGAGCAGTTTTCCGAAAGCGCCGACGCGCTCGACTTGTTTTCCGAGGAACACGAAGACATCACCGCAACGATCTTTGCCGACGCAGTCCAATTGCCATTCGATGGCGAGGGCCGGATCGTCCTGCCCCAAAATCTGGTCGACCATGCTGGAATCGACGAGTCCGCGACCTTCGTCGGCCGCGGCCGCACGTTCCAGATCTGGCAGCCAGGAAAGTTCGAGGATTTCCAAGGCCAGGCCCGTGAGCGCGCACGCGACCAGGGTCTGACCCTTCGCTTGCGACCAGGTCAGGACGGGGACCGATGACCCCGGACGGCGGCCATACGCCCGTGATGCTGGACGAAGTGTTGGGCCATCTCGGCCCTCGCGACGGCGCTATCTATATCGACGCCACCTTCGGAGCGGGTGGGTACACCCGCGGCATTCTGGACGCCGCGGCCTGCACTGTCTGGGCCATCGACCGAGACCCCGATGCGGTTTCCGGAGGCCAGGCCCTGGCCTCCGCCTATGGCGGCCGCCTGACGGTTCTCGCGGGTCGCTTCGGTGAGATGGATGGCCTGTTGGCATCCCATGGCATCGAGCGGGCGGACGGTGTCGTGCTGGACCTTGGTGTGTCGTCGATGCAGCTCGACGTACCGGCGCGTGGCTTTTCCTTCCGCTTCGACGGCCCGCTCGACATGCGCATGGAGCAGGAAGGCCCATGCGCGGCGGATATCGTGAACACGGCGAGCGAACACGACCTGAGCACGATTATCCGGCGCTTTGGCGAGGAACGGCATGCCCGGCGCGTCGCCCGGGCCATCGTCCGCGCTCGTGCCGAAGCGCCGATCGAGACCACCGGCGCCCTGGCCGAGATCGTGCGCGCGGCGATTCCGCGCGGCCGGCCCGATCGCAATCGCCCCGATCGCAATCGCATCGACCCCGCGACGCGCACCTTCCAGGCATTGCGCATCGCAACCAACGACGAGCTGGACGAGATCGACAGAGGTCTCGCCGCCGCCGAGGCGCTGCTCGCGCCCGGCGGCATCCTCGTCGTGGTCTCTTTCCACTCTCTCGAGGACAAGCGGGTAAAGGACTTCCTGAAAACCCGCAGCGGCGGCGCACCACGGCCCTCCCGTTACCTCCCGGCAGGAGACGCCGGCGCCGCCGCACCAACGTTCGACCTCCTGACCCGGCGACCGGACCGGCCGGGCGAAGATGAGGTTGCCCGCAACCCGCGCGCGCGCTCGGCGCGGCTTCGCGCCGGTCGCAGAACCAAAGCGCCGACTTGGACGCATGCAGCGATGGCTGCGGGCGGTGGCGCATGATCCGCGGCACGTCTCTGGCCATCGTCGGCTTGATCGCTTTGATCGGCATCGGCCTCTTCCATCTGACTCACGAGGTCCGTGAATTGGAGGAGGAGCTGGCGCGCCTCAACCGCGACATCCTGGCCGAACAGGAAGCGGCCCACGTGCTCAAGGCCGAGTGGAGCTATCTCACGCGGCCGGACCGGCTGGAGGAACTCAACCTCCGCTTCCTCCATCTCGGCGACATGGATGGCGCGCGCGTCCTGAGCGTCTCCGATTTGCCGTTCAGGCCGCTGCTTGAAGACGGGCCCGAAGGCCATGACGGATCCGTCATGCCGGAATCCTCGCCCCTGCCGGCCCTGCCCGACCCGCGCCGAGGTCCGGTTTTGCCCAAAGACAAAGACCCGGGTCAAGAAATCCGCCCGACCCTTGCCAGCATTGGGGTATCGCAATGACCCGTCGCCGCAAGACAACCGGTCAACGCAAGCCGCTGCCGGCGGTCGTGCTGCGCCATGGCCGGATCGAGATGGAGGGAACGGCAAAACAGGCGATCGAGACCGGACGCACCCGCCTCGTGATCGCCGGCGCGATCTTCGCGCTGGCCTTCGCCATCGTCGGTGCCCGTTTGGTCGACCTTGCCATGCTGACCGACGGCAACGAGCCGCGCATCGCCCATGCCCCGATCGTCGAGCACTTCGCCACGGAACGTGCCGACATTCTCGATCGAAATGGTGAGCTGCTGGCGACCAGCCTGATCACAGCGTCGCTTTACGCCGACCCGGCGCTCGTCCTGGATTCGGACGAGGCCGCGCGTAAGCTCGCCATGGTCCTGCCCGAACTGAGCGAAGCCGCCATCCGGACAAAGCTTTCGGCCAAGGGCCGCTTCGTTTGGCTCCGCCGCAATCTGACGCCACGCCAGGTCTATGACGTCAATCGCCTGGGCGTCCCGGGCCTCGCCTTTCAGCGCGAGGAGCGACGGGTCTATCCGCACGGCTCACTCGCCGCCCACATTGTCGGTTTCACCAATATCGACAATCGCGGTCTCGCCGGGGTCGAACGACAGTTCGACGATAGCCTGATCGCCGGATCCAAGCCGCTCGATCTGTCGTTAGACGTGCGTGTGCAGCACGTTTTGGAAGAAGAACTGGCCGCCGCCCAGGAGGAGTTCAGCGCGATCGGCGCCGCGGGCATCGTGATGGATGTCGTGACGGGCGAAGTCCTGGCCATGGCCTCCCTGCCCGGCTTCGACCCGAACCATCCCGTCGCCGGAGCGGACGATACGCGTTTCAACCGGGCGACGCTCGGCGTCTACGAAATGGGCTCTACGTTCAAGATCTTCACGACGGCCATGGCGCTCGACGCCGGCACGGTGACGATGCGCGGCGGCTATGACGCGACGAACCCGATCCGGGTCGCGCGCTTCACCATCAACGACTTCCATGCCAAGAAGCGCTGGCTCTCGGTTCCCGAGATTTTCATGTATTCGTCGAATATCGGCGCCGCAAAGATGGCGCTAGACGTGGGTTCGGAAGGACAACAGGCCTTCCTGCGCGGGCTCGGCCTGCTGACCCCTTCGTCGATCGAACTGCCCGAGGTCGGCGCGCCCATGACGCCAAGTCCCTGGCGCGAGATCAACACCATGACCGTTTCGTTCGGGCATGGCGTGGCGGTCAGCCCGGTCCAGCTCGCCAGCGCGGTCTCCACCGTGGTCAACGGCGGCCTCGCCGTCCCCGCGACGATCCTCAAACGTGCACCGACCGATCCGATCCCGGCTCGCCGTGCGGTCTCCGCCGAAACGTCGGAGAACATGCGCCGTCTGCTCCGCCTCGTCGTCACCGAAGGCACGGGCAAGAACGCCGACGCACCCGGCTACCTGGTCGGCGGCAAGACCGGCACGGCGGAGAAGCTCGGCTCGGGCGGCGATTACCAACGCCGCGCCCTGCTCTCCTCCTTCGTCGGCGCCTTTCCCATGGACAATCCGCGCTACGTCGTCCTCGCCGTGCTCGACGAGCCCAAGGGCACGAAACGGACACACGGCTACGCCACAGGCGGCTGGGTCGCCGCCCCCGTGGTCGGCAAGGTCATCACGCGCATGGCGTCCTTCATTGGCATCACGCCGGTTGACGAGAACGCACCCGAGATTCGAGAGGCCTTTGCGGTCGAGCTCAATCCGCGGGGAACCACACTTGCGTCTTACTGACCTACTTGGAGGAGCGGAGAAGGGAGTGCAACTCGACCCGGCCCTGAGGAATATCGAGATTCGTGGCCTTTCGGCGGATTCCCGTTCGGTTGAGCCAGGTTTCCTGTTCGCGGCCATCCCGGGTGGCCGCGCCGACGGGCGTCATTTCATCGACGACGCGATCGACCGCGGCGCAGTCGCCGTGCTTGCGCCACCGGGAACCGAATCCGGACCGTCCTGCGGCAGGGTCCCAACCCTTGTCGATGAGAACCCGCGCCGCCGTCTCGCCCTGATGGCGGCGCGCTTCTATGACCGCCAGCCTGAGCATATCGCCGCGGTCACGGGCACCAACGGCAAGACCTCGGTCGTCAGTTTTCTCAGACAAATATGGACGATCCTCGGCCGCCCCGCGGCGAGCCTCGGCACGCTCGGCCTTGAGGGCGCGGGCAGCGACGCACCGGCCAGCCTGACCACCCCGGACCCGGTCGCGTTGCATCGCATGCTGGCGGACATCGACGAGTCCGGCATCTCCCGATTGGCCATCGAGGCATCGAGCCATGGCCTCGACCAGTTCCGACTGGACGGCGTGCGCGTGACGGCGGCTGCCTTCACGAACCTGACTCGGGACCATCTCGACTATCACGGCACGGCGAGCGCCTATCTCGCGGCCAAAATGCGCCTGTTCGGCGAGGTGATGACGCCGGGCGGCCGCGCCGTGCTCAACGCGGACGCGCCCGAATCCGAGGCGCTCGCCGCGTTGTGCCGGACTCGTGGCCACAAGGTGCTGACCTACGGCCGTGCCGGACGGGATGTCCGGCTGATCGAGGTCGAAGCCAAACCCGACAGCCAGCGCCTCGCCGTCGAGGTTCTGGGCACGCGTCACATCATCAAACTGCCGCTGGTCGGCGCCTTCCAGGCGAGCAACGCCTTGTGCGCCCTGGCCCTCGCTCTTTCGGACGATGCCGAGGCCGCGGCAGCTATCGGTGCCCTCGGTCGCTTGCGGCCGGTGCGCGGGCGCTTGGAACGTGCGGCACAAACCATGGCCGGTGCTCCCGTCTATGTCGACTACGCCCACACGCCCGACGCCCTTTCGAGCGTGCTGGCGGCATTGCGCGCCCATGCCGGACGAAACCTTGTCGTGGTCTTCGGCTGTGGCGGCGATCGCGATCCGGGCAAGCGCCCGGAGATGGGTGCGATCGCGGAGGCGCTGGCGGACAGGGCGTTCGTCACCGACGACAATCCCCGCCGGGAAGACCCGGCATCCATCCGGCGGGCGATCCTCGCCACGTGTCCGTCGGCGGTCGAAATCGGCGACCGGGCAACAGCCATCCGGACGGCGATCGCCGGCCTGGAACCGGGCGACGTCCTCGTCCTTGCGGGAAAGGGTCACGAGAGCGGCCAGATCGTCGGCGACACGGTGCGCCCCTTCGACGATGCCGAGATGGCCCGCCATGCGGTGAAGGAAATCGCCGCAAGCGAGGAGGCCAGGTCGTGACCAGGTCTCTATGGACAGCGGACGACGCCGCCATAGCGACGGGTGGAACGGCAGCCATACCCTTTGTCGCCGAAGGCGTTTCGATCGACACCCGCAGTCTCCAGCGCGGCGATCTTTTCATCGCCCTGCGCGGGCCGAATCACGACGGTCACGACCATGTCGCAGACGCATTCGCGCGCCGCGCGGCGGCGGCCATGGTCGATTCCAAACCGCCGGGCCTTCCCGTCGCCGCGCCCCTGGTTGAGGTCCGCGACACTCGGGAGGCCCTCTACGCGCTGGCGCGCGCGGCGCGGCGACGCAGCCGGGCGCGGATCGTTGCGGTGACCGGCAGCGTCGGCAAGACCGGCACGAAAGAGACTCTCGGCGCCGTCCTTGCCGCGCAAGGCTCCACCGCTGTCAGCCTGGGCAACCTCAACAACGAATTCGGCGTGCCGCTGAGTCTCGCCCGCATGTCGGCGGACGTGACGTTCGGCGTCTTCGAAATCGGCATGAACCACAGTGGCGAAATCGAGCCTCTGTCCCGGCTGGTCGAGCCAGAGGTCGCGATCATCACCACCGTCGCGGCCGTGCATTTGGAAAACTTCGAATCGACTTTCGATATTGCCGACGCCAAGGCCGAAATCTTCGCCGGCATGTCCGGGGGCGCGGCGGTCCTGAACCGCGACAACCCCTACTTCCCCCTGCTCGTCGCGGCGGCTCAGGCTGCGGGGGTCTCGCGAATCATCAGCTTCGGCGCTCATCCCGAGGCTTTGGCTCACCTGGTGGACAGCGAGGCGGATGCGGGCGGCAGCACGGTGTGGGCGCGAATCGACGGCCGCGACCTGCGTTACCGGATATCGATCCCGGGGCGCCACTGGGTGATCAATTCCCTTGCCGTTCTTGCCGCCGTGGTCGGAATTGGCGCGGATCTCGAAGCCGCTGCTTCCGTCCTCGCGACGATCGAGGCGCCGGCCGGGCGAGGCCGGCGCCTCGCCATCGATACGCCGGACGGCAGAATCGACCTGATCGACGAAAGCTACAACGCCAGCCCAGCCTCGATGCGGGCCGCCATCGAAACCCTGTCCGCGATCGAGCCGAACCGTGGCGGGCGCCACATCATCGTTTTCGGCGACATGCTGGAACTCGGCGCGTCCTCGGCCAGTCTGCACCTCTCTCTCGCCGAGCCGATCTTGCGGGGCGGCATCGACGCGGTGTTCACCTGCGGAACCGAGTCCGCGGCGCTCCAACAGACCTTGCCAAGACGCCTACGGGGTGGACACGCGGCGACCGCCGCCGAACTTGCCCCGCTGGTCTGTGCTGCACTTGCTCCCGGCGACCTCATCATGGTCAAGGGCTCGCGCGGCATGCGCACCGATCTGGTGGTCGACGCGATCCTTTCCCTGGCCGATCGGCCACGGTCTGCGGCCAACGGCGGCTGAGGCGAAGCGATGTTTTTCAACTTCCTGGCCCCGCTCGCCGACAACGTGCCCCTGTTCAACCTGTTTCGATATCTGACTTTCAGGACCGGTGGTGCGATCGCCACGGCCATGGCCCTCAGCTTCCTGCTGGGTCCTGTCGTAATCGCCTGGCTGCGCAGCAAGCAGGCCAACGGCCAACCGATTCGCGACGACGGGCCGGAAAGCCATATCCTCAGCAAGCAGGGCACGCCGACAATGGGCGGCGTTCTTATCCTGATTGCGATGGTCGTCTCGACCTTGCTCTGGGCGAATCTGGGCAACGCTTATGTCTGGATCGTGCTGCTCGTCACCCTCGGATTCGGCGCGGTCGGCTTCGGCGACGACTACCTGAAACTGACGCAGCGCAGCAGCAAGGGTTTGCCGGGGCGAACCAAGCTGATCGCCGAAGTGACGATTGCGGCGACCATGGGCTACTGGCTCATGACCATCACGAACGCGCCGCTGGACACCGGGCTGGCCGTGCCCTTCCTCAAAGAGGTCCTGCTGAACCTGGGTTGGTTCTTCCTGCCCTTCGCGGTGCTGGTCATCGTCGGGGCGTCGAACGCGGTCAACCTGACCGACGGGCTGGACGGGTTGGCGATCGTCCCGGTGATGATCGCCGCCGGTGTGTTCGCATTGATCGCCTATCTGGTCGGCAACTCCGTCTTCGCGAACTATCTCCAGCTCCACTACGTGCCCGGCACGGGCGAGTTGGCCGTGCTTTGCGGCGCGTTGGTCGGCGCCGGCATGGGCTTTCTCTGGTTCAACGCCCCGCCCGCCATGGTCTTCATGGGCGATACAGGTTCGCTGTCGATGGGCGGGGCCCTCGGCGCGATCAGCGTGGCGGTCAAGCACGAGTTGGTGTTGGCCATTGTCGGCGGCCTCTTCGTGCTCGAGACCGTGTCGGTCATCGTTCAGGTCGTGTCCTTCAAGCTCACGGGCCGCCGTGTTTTCCGCATGGCGCCCCTGCACCATCATTTCGAGCAGAAGGGCTGGCAGGAGCCGACCATCGTGATCCGCTTCTGGATCATCGCCTCGATCCTGGCCTTGGCCGGGCTCGCAACCCTCAAGCTGCGGTGAGGGCGCGGGCATGATCGATCTCTCGTTCTTCGCCGGCCAACGAATCGCCGTCCTCGGCCTCGGCAAATCCGGGCGCGCAGCCGCTGTCGCCCTCGCAAGGGCTGGCGCCGAGGTCCTTGCGTGGGACGATTCCGAGGATGCGCGCGATGCGGCCGAACGAGACGGTATCGCGCCGACCGATCTTTACGCTGCGGATTGGAGCGGGATCGACCTGCTCGTCCTGAGCCCGGGCATCGCTCACACCCATCCCCAACCCCATGCCCTGGCGGAGCGCGCGCGGCGGTCGGGCTGTTCCATCGTCTGCGACGTGGAACTACTCGTCCGTGCGCGGCGCGCCAGCCAGGCATCCGGACGCTTCGTCGGCATCACGGGCACGAACGGAAAATCGACCACGACCGCCTTGATCGCTCACATCCTCGACCGGGCCGGTCGGGAAAGCGCCGTCGGCGGCAATATCGGCACGCCCGCCTTGTCCCTTCCGGGCCTGAGCGGCGACGGGATCTATGTCCTGGAGCTCTCCTCCTATCAACTCGAGCTGACTCCGGGCCTGCGCTGCGACATCGCTGTGCTTCTCAACCTCAGCGAGGACCATCTGGACCGCCACGGCGGCTTCGAAGGATATGTCGCGGCCAAGGAACACGTCTTCGACGGCCAGACCGGCGGCGATACCGCGATCCTCGGCACCGACGACGCGCCATCCCGCGCTCTGCGCGACCGACTCTGCGGCCGGGCCGATGGCCCCTTCGTCCTGCCGGTCAGCGCCGAACATGCTGCTCCCGGCGGTGTCTATGTCGAGGGGCGCCGCTTGATCGACGATCTCGACGGCGCCGCCGCACCGGTCATGAACCTGGATGAGGCCGCGGCCCTGCCTGGCGCGCACAACGCCCAGAACGCCGCGGCGGCCTATGCCGCCACACGCCGCCTCGGCGTCGCGGGCCAAGTCATCGCCGATGCCGTTCGGACCTTCCCGGGACTGCCCCATCGGCAGGAGTTGGTCGGCATCGTGGACGACATTCGCTATATCAACGATTCGAAGGCCACCAACGGCGAGTCCGCCGCGCGCGCCGTGTCGTCCTACGGCGCGGTCTACTGGATTGCGGGCGGATTGCCCAAAGCCGGTGGGATCGACGCCGTTGCCCCCTATTTCTCCAGAATCCTCCATGCCTTCTTGATCGGCGATGCGGCCGCCGCGTTCGCGCAGCGCCTCGATGGCCATGTCCCCTGCTCCACCTGCGACGATCTGGAATCGGCCGTTCGCGCAGCCCAAGCCATGGCTGCGGAAAAAGGACCGGCCGATGCCGTCGTGCTCCTTTCCCCTGCCTGTGCGTCCTTCGATCAGTTCGCGAATTTCGAGGCACGAGGCGAGGCCTTCCGCACGGCCGTTTCCGCTCTGCAATACCGACGCGCGGAGGGAACGGCATGAGCAGTTTCGCGCGCACGGATACGAGCGTCGTCGGTCGCTGGTGGTGGACGGTGGATCGCTGGTCGCTGGCCGCCCTCGCCCTGCTGATCGGCGTGGGAATCCTGCTCGTACTCGCCGCCAGCCCCTCGGTCGCCGAGCGGATCGGGGCGAATTCGTTCCATTTCATCCAGCGTCAGGCGATCTATCTGCCAGTGGCCTTGGTTATCCTGTTCGCGGTGTCACTGCTTACGCCGCGCGACATCCGGCGCCTCGCCGTGCTGGGTTTCCTGGCAAGCATTCTGTTGCTGGCCGTCACGCCCTGGCTCGGTGCCGAGATCAAGGGCGCGCGGCGCTGGCTCTCCCTTGGTGCGCTGTCCTTGCAACCTTCGGAATTCGTCAAGCCGACCTTCGCCGTGGTCGCCGCCTGGATGTTCGCGGAACAACGTGCGACGGAAACCTTCCCAGGCAACGCGATCTCCATCGCGCTGTTCGGCCTCGTCGTCGGCCTTCTGCTGCTGCAACCCGATTTCGGCATGACCCTGGTGGTGACCGCGGTCTGGTTCACACAGTTCTTCATGGCCGGCCTGCCCATGTTCTACGTCGTCGGCCTTTGCGGTCTGGGCATCGGCCTGATGATCGGCGGCTATCTGTTGTTGCCTCATGTCGCCAGTCGGGTCGACCGTTTCCTCGACCCGTCCTCGGGCGACACCTATCAGGTCTCCACCGCGCTTGAAGCCTTCATGAACGGGGGCCTCTTCGGCGTCGGGCCCGGCGAGGGCCGGGTCAAGGACCACCTGCCCGACGCTCATGCCGATTTCATCTTCGCCGTCGCCGGCGAGGAGTTCGGCCTGCTTGCCTGCCTGGGCATCGTGATGCTCTTTGCGTTCATCGTGCTTCGCGGCTTCTCCCGCATGCTGCAGGAACGCGACCTCTTCATCGTGCTCGCCACGGTCGGCCTGCTCGCCCAGTTCGGCCTCCAGGCGCTGATCAACATGGGCTCCAACCTGCGCCTCATGCCCGCCAAGGGCATGACCTTGCCCTTCATCAGCTATGGCGGCTCTTCGCTGCTCGCCCTGGCCCTGGGCATGGGAATGATGCTGGCCCTGACCCGCCGGCGCTACGGCGCGGGAAGGATGATATGACCATGTCCTCGCGCGCCATCGCCCTCGCCGCCGGCGGCACCGGCGGGCACATCTTCCCGGCGCAGGCATTGGCTCGCGCATTGCTGGATCGCGGGCTTAAGCCCGTTCTGATCACGGACCGCCGGGGCAGCGGCTACGAGGCCGCCTTCGAGAACATCCCGGTCTTCCGCATCCATGCCGGCGGCATTGCCGGTGGCGGCGCCCTGGGCCGGCTGCGCGGCATGGCCGAACTGGCCCTCGGGACGATCGAAGCCGAACGCCTGCTACAGCGGCTGCGCCCGGTCGCCGCCATCGGCTTCGGCGGCTATCCCTCCGTGCCGACCATGCTTGCCGCCTTGCGCCGTGGAATTCCGACGCTGATCCACGAGCAGAACGCCGTGATCGGGCGAGCGAACCGCCTGCTCGCGGGCCGCGTGTCACGCATCGCAACCTCTTTCGAAGCGGTGCGCGGCCTCAAGCCGGAGCACCAGGCCAAGATCCGCCTGACCGGCAACCCGGTCCGGCCGGCGATCGTCGCCTTGCGCGACATGCCCATGCCGTCCCTCCATCCCGAAGGCGAACGCCGCATCGTCGTTATCGGCGGCAGCCAGGGCGCCTCCGTCTTCGGTCGGGTGGTACCGGATGCAGTCTCTCGTTTGCCCGAAGCCATGCGGGCGCGCATCCGCATCAGCCAGCAATGCCGCAAGGAAGATGCCGCGCGCGTCGCCTGCGCCTATGGGCGGATGGGCGTCCGGGCGTGCATCTCCACCTTCTTCGAAGACATGCCGCGGCGCTTGCGCGATGCCCATCTCGTCATTGCGCGTGCCGGCGCTTCTACCGTCGCCGAGCTTGCCGTCGCCGGCCGGCCCGCCGTTCTCGTGCCCTATCCCTTCGCGACCGACGATCACCAGACCGCAAATGCCGCGGCGCTCGATGCGGCCGGCGGCGCCTGGCTGATGCCGGAGCCCGTCTTCGGCCCGAAACCCCTGACCGACCAGCTTCACGATCTGCTGGCTCATCCCGTGATGCTCGGCACCGCCGCCATGTGCGCACGCGCATCCGGCCGGCCGGACGCGACCGAGCGTCTCGCCGAACTCGCCGCGTCACTTCTGCCGTCCAACGGCAACCAGGACGAGATCGCTTCGACCGTGGCTCGGGAGGCTGCCGCATGAGAGCTCTGCCCCTCGATATCGGGACCATCCATTTCGTCGGCATCGGCGGAATCGGGATGAGCGGCATCGCAGAGATCCTGCGCAACCTGGGTTATCGCGTGCAGGGCAGCGACATCGCCGAGAACGCCAATGTCCGCCGCCTGGCCGGGCTGGGCATTTCGGTCTCTGTCGGCCACCGCGCCGAAAATCTGGGCGATGCCGAGGTCATCGTCGTGTCCTCGGCCGTCAAGGAGGACAATCCGGAGGTTGCGGCCGCCCGCGCGCGCCTGCTGCCCGTGGTCCGGCGGGCCGAAATGCTGGCCGAACTGATGCGCCTGAAATGGTCCATTGCGGTCGGCGGCACCCACGGCAAGACGACAACGACCTCCATGGTTGCCGCGATTCTCGAGACGGCGGACCTCGATCCCACCGTGATCAATGGCGGGATCATCAACGCCTATGGCACCAACGCGCGTCTGGGCGCGGGCGACTGGATGGTGGTCGAGGCCGACGAATCCGACGGCTCCTTCATCAAACTGCCCGCGACCATCGCCGTCGTCACCAACATTGATCCGGAGCACCTGGATTTCTACGGCGATTTCGACGGCGTCCGGCAAGCCTTCTACGATTTCGTCTCGAACATTCCCTTCTACGGCTTTGCCGCCCTGTGCATCGACCACGCGGAGGTCCAGGCCCTTATCCCTCGCGTTTCGGACCGACGTGTCGTGACATACGGGATGAGTCCCCAGGCCGATATCCGCGCGATTGGAATCGAGGCGGAGGCCGACGGCGCCCGATTCGACGTTTCGATCACCGATCGCATCACCGGAGAGCCGCGCCTTCTGAAAGGGCTGCGCCTGCCCATGCACGGCCATCACAACGTGCAGAACGCCCTGGCGGCGGTTGCCGTCGGGCACGAAATGGGCATTGAGGACGAAACGCTGCGCGCCGCTCTCGCGGGTTTCGCCGGGGTCAAACGCCGCTTCACCAAGACCGGAGAGGTCGGCGGCATCACGGTGATCGACGATTACGGTCATCATCCCGTCGAGATCCAGGCCGTGCTGTCAGCGGCCCGCACCGCGACGCGGCGCAATGTGATCGCCGTCGTCCAGCCCCATCGCTTCACGCGGCTGCGCGATCTGTTCGACGATTTCTGCACCTGCTTTAACGATGCGGATACCGTCGTCGTCGCTCCCGTCTATCCCGCCGGCGAAACGCCGATAGCCGGCATCGACCGGGATGCCCTGATTCAAGGCCTGCGCTCGCGCGGCCATCGGCACGTTCTGGCGATCGACGGTCGCGACGATCTCGCCGCCCTGACGCGCGAGATCGCGCGGGACGGCGACTATGTCATTTGTCTTGGCGCTGGCGACATCACGGCCTGGGCCAACGCCCTGCCGGATGAAATTGCGCAAGATGCGGGCAGCCCCGCAGAGGCGGGAGGCAAGGGATGATGGCCCTCACCCGCCCGGTCGCTCATCTCATCGAGCGGTTGCCCGAAGTGCGTGGAAGCTATTCCGCCGAGGCGCCGCTCAGCAAATACACTTGGTTCCGCACCGGCGGGCCGGCCGACGTCGTCTACCGGCCGAAAGATGTCGACGACCTGGCCGCGTTCCTCCGTGCGAAGCCGATCGATGTGCCGGCGACCGTGCTCGGCGTCGGCTCGAACGTCCTGGTGCGCGACGGCGGCATTCGCGGCGCCGTGATCCGCCTCGGTTCCGCTTTTGCCGGGATATCCATCGAAGGTGAGCGAATCACGGCGGGCGCAAGCGCCCAGGACCTTTCCGTGGCAATCGCCTGCCGCGATGCCGGTCTGGCCGGTCTCGAGTTCCTGAGCGGGATTCCAGGCATGATCGGCGGCGCATTGCGCATGAATGCAGGCGCCTATGACCGCGAAATGAGCGACGTCGTGATCGCCGTCGAAGCGCTGGACGAAACAGGCCGGCTGCGCCGGCTGTCGCGCGAAGCCATGGGCTTCGTCTATCGCAGGAGCGGCGTGCCAAAAAACTGGATTTTCGTGCGCGCCATCCTGAGCGGCAAAGCGGGCGACTCCGCCGAGATCGCCGCGCGCATCGCAGAAATCCAGACCGCCCGGGAAAGCACCCAGCCGACGCGGGGCCGGACCGGCGGCAGCAC